>JAUPWJ010000019.1 GCA_030916575.1 Patescibacteria group bacterium
AAGAAAAGAAAATAATATGTATGTGGAAGTGTTAGAGAAATTAACAAAGGAAAATAAAGAAAAATAATATGCAAAATAAGCAGAAAAATTTAATAATTGGAGGAGGGGGACGAGAGCATGCTATTGGCTGGAAAATAGCACAATCACCTCGAAAGCCTTTGATTTATTTTGCCCCTGGAAATGCTGGAACAATAGAGCTCGGTATTAATGTAGACATTAAAGCAAATGATATTAACGGGCTTTTAGAATTTGCTAAAAAAGAAAAGATTGATTTAACACTTGCTATACCTGACGATCCATTAGCTCTCGGTATTGTGGACTTATTTAAAGAAAATGGACTGCGAATTTTCGGGCCGACAAAGTCTGCAGCACAATTAGAATCTTCAAAAGCTTATGCGAAAAACTTTATGGCTAAATATGGCTTGCCGACAGCAAAGTTTATGACTTTCACTGACTATGATACAGCCAAGATATATTTAAGTATGCAAAGATTACCTATAGTTATCAAAGCAAGTGGTTTGGCACTCGGGAAAGGAGTATTTATTTGTAATTCTAAAGAAGAGGCAGAACTTGCACTGGAGAATATGATGCTTAAAAAAGTTTTCGGTGAAGCGGGTAATGAAGTTGTCATAGAAGAATTTTTAACTGGTCCTGAAATATCAACTCATGCATTTACTGATGGGGAAAATTATTCTTTTTTCCCAACTGCACAAGACCATAAAAGAATAGGTGAAGATGATATAGGAGAAAATACAGGGGGAATGGGAACAATAGCACCGCTTCCTTTCGTTGATGAAAATTTAATTCAAAAAATTAAAAACGAAGTTGTTATGCCCACTATGGCTGGTATGAATGAAGACGGAAATAGTTTTGAAGGGGTAATTTACCCAGGACTTATGCTCACAGAAGATGGGCCGAAGATTTTAGAATACAATGCACGCTTTGGTGACCCTGAAACTCAAACTTATATGCGACTACTAGATTCTGATTTACTAGACATTATTGATGCTTGTATTGATAAAAAATTATCTAATTTGGAAATTAAATGGAGTAACAAAAGCGCTTGCACTATTGTCCTCGCATCAGGTGGATACCCTGCAAATTATGAAAAAGGAAAAGAAATTTTTGGAATACACGAAGCTGAGAGTAATAAAAATGTAAAAGTCTTTCATGCTGGAACTATAATGAAAGAAGGAATTTTAATGACAAATGGGGGACGAGTATTGGGAGTAAGCGCTATTGGAGAGAATTTACAACAAGCCTTAGACACTGCATATGAAGCAGTTACTAAAATATCATTTGATGGTATGCAATACAGAAGAGATATTGGCAAGAAAACCTTAAGCTTGATAAAATAATTTTTTTAGAGTATTATTTTTTTGGTATTGTATAAATTCACCAATTTTATTTCCAGTATTATGTATGACATCATTATTGATGGTCCTGATTCTTCAGAAGAAAAAGGACCTGACGATTGGAAAGACAATGAGGGAGATGTTTTTTTTGAAGATCTTGTTGATGTAAGTCAACCACCCAAAGAGAAACCTCCACGACATGATCTAAATGACAAGTAATAATGTTATGAGAGATCGACACAAGTAGCGTTAGAAACCATTACGGAATCTGACGCTACATTTATTTTTACCAAAAAAATGCTAAGATGATGCTATGGAAAATAAAACCATTGGTATAGTGGGCGGTGGGCAATTAGGTAAAATGCTCACTGATTCTGCGCACAAACTAGGCTTTAAAGTCATAATTTTAGACCCTACACCGAATTCTCCTGCAGGACTTGTGGCAGATACTCAGATAGTTGGAAGCTTTAAAGATAGAGACAAAATATTAGAACTGGGCGAGGTATCAGACTATATAACTTTTGAAATAGAATCGGCAAATTTTGAAGGATTGGAAGAACTGATTAAAAAAGGAAAGATAGTTCATCCAAATCCTCAAACTCTTAGAATAATAAAAGATAAATTTGAACAGAAAGTTTTTCTTAAAAATTACAATATACCTGTGGCAGACTTTGCTTTAATAAATAATATTGAAGACTGTAAAAAACAAGGAGAAATTTTTGGTTATCCATTTTTACTGAAAGCTCGTTTTGATGCATATGATGGTAGAGGAAATTTTGTAATAAAAAATGAACAAGACATTTCTATTGCATTTGAAAAACTCTTAAAAGGAAGCCCACTCTATGGTGAAAAATTTGTTCCATTTATAAAAGAACTTGCTGTGGTCTCTGCTCGTGATACAAAAGAAAATATTGAATCTTATCCAGTGGTGGAAACAATTCATAAAAATAATATTTGCCATATTGTTCGCTCACCAGCTCCTGTAAGTGAAGAGATAAAAGAAAAAGCAAATACTTTAGCCAATGAGGTTTTAAGTGCACTATCTGGTGTGGGAGTTTTTGCTATTGAAATGTTTTTGACAGAGTCTGGAGAGGTAATAGTAAATGAAATAGCACCGAGAGTTCATAATTCTGGGCATCACACAATAGAGGCTTTCAACATTTCACAATTTGAACAGCACATCAGAGCTATTTCAGGTATGCAAATACTAAAATTAGAGAAAATAAAAAAGCATGCAGTCATGGTAAATATTTTAGGAGAAAGAGAAGGTAAAGCAGACTATAAAATTACAACAGATGGTGATGATAATTCAAATAGTGCTCATGTTCATATTTATGGTAAAATGGATACCAAGATAGAAAGGAAAATGGGTCATATAACTGTGCTTGGAGACAACTTAGAAGATACTGAAAATAAAGCCATAAAGACAAGAAGTAATATTTCAATATAATGAAAAATCAAAAAACACAAATAGGAATAATTATGGGTTCAGATTCTGATTTAACTGTAATGTCTGAGGCAGGAAAAATTCTTGAAGAATTTGATGTGAATTACGAAATATCTGTAGTCTCAGCCCACAGGACACCGGACGTGCTCTACAAATACGCTACGGGAGCTCAAAAAAGTGGTATACAAGTCATTATTGCTGGAGCAGGCGGTTCTGCACATTTACCTGGAATGGTATCTTCTATGACCACACTTCCTGTCATCGGTGTACCGGTTAAAACGAAGACTATGGATGGTTTAGACTCACTCTTATCAATTGCTCAAATGCCTCCTGGTGTGCCTGTAGCAACTGTTGCTATAAATGGTGCAAAAAATGCTGGACTACTAGCAATTGCCATACTTGCCCTCTATGATAAAGTTTTAAATAAGAAACTTGAAAATTATAAAAGTAAAATGAATAAAGAAGTGAAGACAAAATCTGAAAAATTAAAAAAAGTGGGTTATAAGAAATATTTAAACATATGAAAGCAGATGCAAAAGACGGAGTAAATATAGAAGAGGAATCATCTTTTAGTAGCTTTGCTGGTTCAATTTGTAAAGCAAGTTATGAAAATTCACCATTCGTAGAAGTGCATGATTTATCGGGTGGAAATTTTCGTGGACCTCGTCCATTTACAATAAAAAATCTTCCAAAAGATTGTATGATTGAAGCTTCTACTGATGGTATTGGTACTAAAGGAATAATAATCGATGCTGCAAAGACTCATCATCTGGCAGCCTATGACATCATAGCGATGACTGCAAGTGACATAACTCGCTTTGGTGGTGTACCTTTGGTTTTTATAAATGTTTTTGACACTAGCTCTGTTGGTAATACAGGTGATGAAGTGCGACAAGCATATAAAAGTGCAATTGAGGGAATGGGTAAAGTAGTAAAAGAAGCAAGAATAGTAGCGCTGAAAGGAGAGACAGCACAGATGGGAGTTGCTATTGGTTCAGAAATTACTGACTCAAAGACTAAATTAAACTGGTCTGGAACAATGATTGGTGCTTATCATAAAGATAAAATGATTACTGGTGATACATTAAATGCTGGACAAGTTATCATTGCTTTAAAGGAAAATGGATTCAGGTGTAATGGTATTTCTTCGGTGAGAAGCGCTCTCCGAGAAAAATTTGGTGAGCGTTGGTTTGAAAATGAAAATGCTAAAGAAAGTATTATGCAAGCTGCAACTCCATCGGTACTTTACGATACTTTTGTGAATACAATCCATGGTTGGTTTAATTCAGATCTTAAAGCGGAACTAACTATTCATGCCGTTGTACATCTATCTGGAGGAGCTTTTAAAGAAAAATTAGCAAAAGATATACTATTTCCTCGAGGTTTATCCGCGGATATTTCAGATTTATGGGAACCACCTCAAATAATGCGTAATTGTGGAGAGTGGAGAAACTTAACTGACGAAGAATTTTATGAAGTATGGAATGGTGGACAGGGAATGTTGCTAGTAGTAAACAAAGAAGATGCTGATTTGTGCATAAAGCGAGCTTCAGATTTTTCTATTCAAGCAAAAATTATAGGTACAATAACTAAAGAAGTTTCTCCTCAGATTTCTATAAATTCAAAATTTAATATAGGTAATAAGGTAATATATAAATAAAATGAACATAGAAAAAATAAAAGAACATATCGATGATGTATTGATTGAAACAAATTTCATAAATTTGGGTGAGAAAAAAGTTGGAAAAGTACGAGATATTTATATTGGAGATAAAACAATTACACTCGTCTCAACTGATAGACATTCATCTTTTGATAGAATCATCGCTTATATTCCTTTTAAAGGAGAAGTATTAAATCAAATAAGTTTATTCTGGTTTGAAAATACTAAAGATATCATACAAAACCATGTTTTAAGTACACCCGATGCAAATGTATTGAAAGCTCGCAAATGCTCACCATTGCCCATAGAATGCGTAATGAGGGGCTACATTACAGGCGTTACAGGCACATCTTTATGGTCACATTATAAAGATGGCAAAAGAGATTTTGGTAATTTTACTTTACCAGATAACATGAAAAAAAATCAAAAATTAGTTGAACCTGTTTTTACGCCGACTACAAAATCAGACGAACACGATAGGCCGATAACTCCAAAGGAAATTGTATCTGAGGGAATTCTTTCAGAAGATTTAACTAAAGAAATAGAGAGAGTCTCAAAAGCACTTTTTGCTCGTGGACAAAAAATTGCACTTTCACATGGATTAATTCTTGTAGATACAAAATACGAATTTGGATTAGATGAAAATGGAAAATTAACTTTAATAGATGAAATTCATACTCCAGATTCTTCTAGATACTGGAAAGCAGGAACTTATCAAGAAAAATTTGATAAAGAAGAAGAACCAGAATATTTTGATAAAGAATTTTTACGATTATGGTTTAAAGACAATTGTGACCCTTATAATGATAAAATATTGCCAAAGGCCCCAGAAGACCTCGTAGTAGAGCTTTCTAGAAGATATATTGAAATATATGAAACTATTACGGGGAAACCATTTCTACATGATTTTGATACTAAAATCATTGACCGTATCACAAAAAATCTAGCCTAATATGAATCTTTCAAAATATGAAAAAAGTTTAATATTCATTTTTTTTATTGTTGCAATATACGCTTCTTTTTTCTTTTACCAAGATTTTAAAATCAAAGAGAAAATTAGAATAAAAGAAGAGAAGGAATTTGTAAGAATAGAAAAAATAAAAAAAGATATAAATGTGTTAGATATAGAAGCAAAAGCTGTCTCTGTATATGACATAACAGATAATAAAAAACTTTATGGTAGAAATGAAACCGTACCGATGTCTTTGGCGTCATTAGCAAAAATCATGACTATATTAGTGGCACTGGAAGATAAAAATAACTCTCCGGTAATTATCTCAAAAAATGCATTAAGTGAAGTAGGGGATAATAGTTTATTTTTGGGTGAAAAATGGAATAAAGAAGATTTAATAAAATTTACTTTAATAATGTCTTCAAATGATGGCGCTTACGCCTTAGCGGAAAATGATTCAACTTTTATCAACAGAATGAATAGTAAAGCAGAAAGACTTGGCTTATATAATATGGCGTATCAGAATGTTTCTGGTCTTGATATAGATAAACAATTATACGGAGCTGTAGGAACAGCAGAAGAAATGAATATGTTAATAGAATTCGCATTATTGGGACATAGAGACATTTTTCAAAATACAAAAGAAGAAGAGATGGATTTCACATCTTTATCTCTTTTAGAACATAAAGCTATAAATACTAATATTATTATAAACAAAATACCGAATTTAGTTTTTTCCAAAACAGGAGCTACAGATTTAACTGGTGGAAATCTAAGTATTGTCTTTAAAAACAAAGAGGGTCATGAAATAGCTATAACTATACTGGGCTCATCTATAGAAGGACGGTTTTCTGATATGGAAAAAATAGTCAATGTATTATATAATATAGAGAATGCGAGCTAAAAAAATTTTCATACTTTCTATTTTTATTTTTTCTATTTTTATAAATGGAAGTGTTTTTGCTCAATCCACAGATGAGGAGGAAGTAAATACAGAATCAAAAACTTTTGGTATACAAAAATTAGTAGAAGAGAAAACACCCCCTTTCATAAAAAGAATTATCGAAAAAACTATCAACACAACAGAAGCTTTCAGAAAAGGAACTTGGCAATTTCTTGAAGATAAAAGAATAAAAGCTAAAGAAGATTTAGCTAAAAAAGAAGTAATTATAATGAAAGACATAAATGAAGAAGGTAATTTCGAAGATTCATTTGATGATGTAATAAAAGAAACTAAGCATGGCATCTTTGTTAAACCTCTCAAATATGCTGAATTATTCTTCTTGACTACAACTGCAGCACTTTTCAAAAACAATGTCCTTTTTTACATCATTTCAATTATCTTAATTTTCTTTATTTTCAGAACACTAACTAAGCAGTAGTATTTTGAGTTTATGTCTTTTGCATGTAATATACATACATGCCTTTCCGAATTATATTAAACATCCTTTTATTGCTATCAGTATTATTTATGCCTTTTTGGGTATCTATAATCATAGGGCTTGCAGGTGTAATCTTATTCCCATTCTTTATTGAAGGTTTGTTCTTATTCTTACTTTCAGATTTACTATATGGAGTAGAACAAGACAGATTTCATGGTATTCTTTTTCTTTCTTCGATAATAATTTTATGTATCATTCTTTTATTAGAAGGATTAAAGAAAAAATTAAAATTCTATAATAATGATTTAAAATGATAGTTAGGATATTTAAAAAACACAAAGTAAGAAATTCTAACTTTTTCGTTGAACCAGACGAAATCTTTCTTGACTCAAAAAATCTTCAAAATTTTGATCAACAACAATTTGAAGGACGAATAGAAAAACCAATTAAAAAAAATACGGTACTTTTCTTAGGGGGATTTTTTGTAATAATAATTATTATTTTTTTAAGTAGACTTTCTTTTCTGCAAATAAAAAATGGTGGTGATTATTTTATACGAAGTAATAATAATATTCTTGATAAAACGATAATCTTTGCAGATAGGGGAATAATATATGATAGAAATAATGTTGAGTTAGCTTGGAATTCAAAAGAAGATAAAACAGAAGAGGAGAGTCTGAATACTTTCCCTATACGCTCATATATATCTCCTGGGTTTGCCCATATATTAGGCTATGTGAGTTCACCCATAAAAGATGCTAGTGGGAAATATTGGCAGACAGAATTTATTGGGAAAGATGGACTAGAGAAACAATATGATGAGAGAATAAACGGTATAAATGGCTCAAAAATCGTTGAAACAGATGCTAGGGGCGCTATACACTCTGAAAATATAGTAAATACACCCAAACGGGGTGCCGACCTTATAACCTCACTAGACTCTAGAATCCAAAGTGAACTTTTTAAATTAATTAAAAAATTATCAACTGATCATTCTTTTATTGGAGGGGCTGGAATTATTATGGATGTAAGTAATGGAGAAATTATTGCTTCCACTAGTTTTCCTGAATACGATGGAGAAGTCTTAGCACGAGGAGAAGATAGTGAAAAAATAAAAAGTTATGCGACTGATAAAAGAAAAGTTTATTTGGATAGAACTATCTCAGGACTTTACACACCGGGGTCTATCGTAAAACCATTTTTTGCCTTAGGAGCTTTAGCTGAAAAAGTAATTACTCCATACCAAGAAATACTTTCAACTGGCTCTATCTCACTACCGAATAAATATTTCCCTGACCAACCAACAATATTTAAAGACTGGAAAGCTCATGGCTACACTGACATGAGTGAAGCTATCGCTGTGTCTTCTGACGTTTATTTTTATTCTATTGGTGGGGGATTTGAAAGTCAGAAAGGTTTGGGAATAAACAATTTAGAAAAATATGCACGACTCTTTGGTATAGGAAAAGAAACTGGAATAGATTTACCAGATGAAAAAGGGGGAGTAATACCGAACCCTGAATGGAAATTGAAAGCTTTCAAGGGAGATCCTTGGCGTATTGGAGATACTTACCATACGTCCATAGGACAATACGGTTTTCAAGTGACTCCTATGGAAATGGCTCGGGCAACTTCTGCACTTGCAAATGGAGGCACACTTCTCACTCCGCACTTTATATTAGGAGAAGATAAAGATACAAGTAAAATTAATTTACCAGCTGAACACTATAAAGAAATTCACTTAGGTATGCGTGAAGCGGTAACTTACGGTACAGCAGCGTCGCTCAATGTGCCATATGTACAAGCGGCCGCAAAGACTGGAACAGCGCAGTTGGGTGCTCTTAAAAATAGGGTAAATTCGTGGGTAATAGGCTTTTTCCCATATGACAAACCAAAATATGCATTTACTATCATGATGGAGTCTGGGCCCTCTGTAGGTACTGTAGGGGCATCGTCTATAATGCGAGGACTATTTGACTGGATGTATTGGCACACACCTGAATATTTCGATTTACCTCCATGGCCTAAAAAAGAAGAGGTGATTGAATTCATACCCGTAGTGACCCCACCAGTAAATACTCCTGAAATACCTATTCCTGTGGAAGAACTAGAAATTCCTCAATAGTGCTATAATATACCTGATATAGTCCTCTGACATTCCTCACTTCTAAATTCACCTCACATGAAAACTGCTCTTTGTGTACTAATTTTATTGGCATTTTATAATGGCGCAATAGCACAGTACCATGATATGGTTGCTAGTAGAAATATCAATACGATGTTGGTTGATTTTGCTAATAAATTTTTAGCAACTAAAGACTATACAGCGATGATGCGATACTATAAACCAATTGATACTTTATGGTCCACACTAAATGGAAAAATGGATTCTAGTTTTACTAATCCTTTTGTCTTTTACGGAACTGGTTATGTGCCTTTTAATTATCATTTTGAACATGAAATTTTTTTTGATGGCTCAGAAAAACTTAATGTACACTTTCGAAACAAACGGGCATGGGAGAAAGTAGAACTAGAAATTAATTTCAAAGGTAACCATGTAAGTAATGCAACAATAAGATGTGCTACAGACATGGAACAAGAAAGTTCTAATTCCTACTCTTGTACCATGGATTCTTTGGGACTTATAGAAGTTTCTACCCAAACTCTCAAGGAATTCGAAGAGAGACTTAAAAGAATCTTGCCTTACTTGCAGTAAAGCAAAATGCCCTTGTATTTAACAGGGGCATTTTTTATATAGAAATTAAATTCTATTTAGCGAGTTATACAAACTGCCTCAGAATCCTCTATAGCTGCTTCATCTCCATTTGGTGCACAAACTGTAATTCTATCTGTAGTACTATCTCTCTGAACAGTATACTGAGTTTCATATGTATCTGTCCCAGAACAGTCTACATCGGTACATTCCATAATACCATCTTCTGGGTCTACTGGAATATCTGATATATAAGTAGGAATTATACACTCACGTATATTGTATGCAGATTCAGATAGCTCAACCGCACTTGCTGTTGGAAATAAATCATTATCACCATCACCATCTTCATCACATGTCCATACTCCTTTATTGTCAGCCATATTTTGACCTATAGCATTCAAAATAGCAGTAACATTTGAAGTTCGTTGAGTATTACGAGCTTGTGCAAATTGACGAGCTGGGTTAATAGCGATGATAACTATAGCAGCTAAGACTGCAATAATACCAATAACGACCAAGATTTCTATCAACGTAAAACCTCCTTTTTTATTTAAATTTTTCTTCATATTACTTTTAACTATTAATAATACCTTTATAATTTCGACATTTTTTAACATTTTAATAACGATTTTATATCACAAAACTTTGAATTTATCAAGTCCCTTTGGGGATATCCTTATAAAGATATAATTTCCTCCCAAGAGCCAATATCAATCAAAGTTTCAGGAGGTGGAGGGGGAGGAATGCATTCATCAAAAGAAATTTGAACACCAGGAACACTTGGACATAAATCAAGAGTTACTTCAGGAGGAATAGCTGCGGGACAAACTTTTTGACCAATAAAAGTAAATATACCTTGCATGTCTATAGATGTCGGTGCGATAAAAAAATTATCTTCATCTGTATTCTCTAAATCTACAGAATAATAAATCTTGACCGGAATCCAATCTAAGAAAAAATCTCTGGAATTACAACTACTACTGCTACCAGAACAATTTGATGTTAGGCGTACACGAAAATTATTTTGATTAAAATCAGATAACAACCAAGTATGAGAGCCCCAAACAGAAGTATTTGACGAATTACCGATTATTTTATTATTTGTATCGGTAGTAGTTTCAGTATTTTGACTGACAGTAGAAGACCATGAATTACCGCCGTCCCAAGAAAGCTGAACACCCATACTATTTGTTCCAGAAGTGTTATCAAGCCACCAATCAACTCTAGCTTCAATTCCGACTATGTTTGCATTAATTGGTAAATCAAAATCGTAACCATAGTATCTATGCCTATCGGAAGGACCATTAATATTACTCGCATAACTATTAACATCAGTAAATGCATTAGTTGGATTTACTTCAAATCCATTTCCATCTCCTCCTGAATCAAAAGATTGTGAGGTTGGTGAAGTATATCCAGTATCGTCATTTATATTATTTGAATTATATGTTGAGCCATCTTCGTGAATAGAGCCATTATGATTGTGTCCACTACTACTTACCGTATCTTCACCGCTCGCTAAATTAGCCAATAATTCTTTACCAGCATAACCAGAAGGATCTTCTCCGAAGTGAATTGTAAATATTTCTACATCATCTAACTTTGCATTATCTGCAGAATCCAATGCTGACTCTATGGGGTCAGCAGGCTCTGTATAATAAACTTTCATTTGCAGCCAATCTAAATGATCAACAGCAGAATTGTCACAAGTAGACCCCGGGTCTATGGCCCGTACACGAGCACGAAAATTTGCATTAGAAAATTCTGTTGGAGACCATGTATGTGTTCCGGTCCAATCGTCATTAGTAGAGCTTGGAATTGTATAAGTTGTTTCCGTACCGGTAAGTGTTTGTGTTTTTTCATTAGTCCAATTTAATCCAGAATTCCAAGATAAATCAACGCCAAGCTGACAAGATGTTGCTGGCGTAGAAGTACCACTTATTAAAACATTATCTACTCTAAAATGTTCGTTGTTATCAGAATTTGCCCTAAATCGTAACAGGAAGGAAGAATTATTAAGAGAACTTGGTAAAGAAAATAAATTCTGAGTGCTCCAAGAATTATCAATTTGGAGGTCGTGATTTTGTAATGTTGTCCATCCAGAACTATCTCCACAATTTCCACCTATCTTATATTGCACAAGACCATCATCGTCATTTTGATTAGCATCAACATCTCCTCGCCAATAGTAAGACATTTGAAGTGAAGTTACTCCCGAAGCATCTATTGTCCTACATATTGAACTATTATTTTGAACTAAAGCAAATCTACCTCCATTAGGACTAGCAGTATCATTTCCACTACCACTAGCGCGCTTTTCTGCACTTCCATTTTCATTCCAACTGGGAGATTCGTCAAAAGTTGAATCTGTACTACCAGTACCAAAATTATCAGACAAAAGAGTACTAACACCCGAACTACCTGCTGTCGCCCATGCATCTGCGACTGCTTGAATACCCGTTATCGTAGAACCCGTGGGAAGCCCTGAACCATTTCCAAAATTAAAATTATAAAATTGATGCCTGTCATTTTCACTTACTGGGTCACTAGCATCTCCATTACCATTAGTATATGCTCCTATTCCATTACTCCAAAGTTCGCCTGCTCCATTTTGATTATTTGAAGTTAGTGACTGCAAGCCAGTATCTGATAAAGTAGTACCAGATGGTTTGTTGGGATCTCCATCGGAAACTAAAATAAGAACTTTCTTTTCAGCATCACCATTATTAGTTAATTCATCACTTGCCACTCTTATGGCATCTTTTAAATTTGTATAACTTATAGGATATTGTGGGAGAGAATTATCTATGGCCGTCTTAACTGCACTATAATTAGTAGTAAGATGAGAAATAATTTCCGCACTAACGCCAGAGGCTATATCACCGAATACACCAAAACCAACCTTAGGATGTGAAGGTACTTGGCTATATAAATCTACTAAACTTTTTGCTGCGGCTTTTTCGTCAGGAATCCAATTCTCATATCCGTTTGGGTAGTCAGGATAACCAAACATACTGAAAGAACGATCAAGTATCATAACTGTGTCTGCACAAGATAAAGACGGTTCAATTGTTATTTGTTGAGGATCTTCACAAACAAAATCTCCCCCAGGACCAGAAACCGTTGCAGTGTATGTCGCACTTTCTTCTGGGTATTCATCTGGGTCTTCATCATCTATAAAAGTACCTGAAGAGCTTATATTACCTGACTCAGAAAAAATTATTTCTTCTTCACCACTATCAACTATTCCATCATTATCCATGTCAGTAAATCTTTTTATTTCAAAAAAATCTGCATTACCATCAATACTCCAAAGTAAATTCACATCTTGCCCTAAATTTATTGTAGTATCTGTTGCAATAAATGAACAAGTTGGTGGGGGAGGAAGAGAATAAGCTGGGTTTAAGACTATAGCTTTGGCTTGGTTTGTGCTCCATGAACCATTATTTAATGGATACTGTGCAATAGTTTTGATAGTTACAGATTTTTTAATATCCATATCAATTGGATTTCCATCTTCGTCATCTACTGCTTCGTATGTAACTGACTCTATAATACATTCATATTCATCTTCTTGTATAACAACCACATCTCCATCTTCATTTTCTAATTCATAATTATAATCTTGTGTAACCTTTAGAAGTGCTTTATTTAAACAAGCTTCAGAAAGTCCTAAGCTTGTTCTTTTAAACTCACTACCGAGAGCATCGAAGCGAGCAAAGAAAGAAGAGGTGCTATTTGTAAACATTATAATCATTAAAACAGCAGTCAAAATAAGAGTAGCGGTGAGAGCCATGAAACCTGATTGTTTATTTATTTGTTTTGAAAATTTAATCATTTTATTTTTATTTCCTTATAAATTTTACTGTAGAAAATTCTTGAGAATATGGCAAGCCGTCAGAAGTCCTAGAATTAACTAGGATATCTACTGATATATTTTCTGGATTAATACCATCTCCTGTTGCTAAATCTCGATTAAAACATTTTTCCGGTGGACATTCTACTCTTACATTTGAATTATTTAGTCCTTGAGTTAATCCTATTCCTCTTTTTATTGTAATATTACCAAGTTGTTCATTTACTGTTATAACTATCGGATTGTTAGGGAAATTTGATTTAGTAATAGTTAAAATTTTCCCTGCTGCATCCACGCTAGCACTTGATACTCCAGTCAAAGCCCAATCAATTTTCCCTAAAATAAAAGTTCCTTCTTCCTGCACCATGGCCTTATTTTGATTACGATTATTGCCTTCAATAATTGCATAGACAGACGTAAGTGCTCCGCCCATTAATATTGCAAAAAGCCCAATGTAAATAACTGTTTCAATTAGTGTAAAACCAGTATTTCTTTGTAATGTATTTTTATTCATCGGTACTAATTACATATAAAAGACCATTGTTGTCTAAGGGATCTGTATCACTATTATCATAATTTGTAACTGCATATAGAAAATTACCCTCACAATCAAGAGCACCGTCTCCTGTGGTATCTGCAAGAGGGAGAGTTAAGGGGTTTATTGTCCACTCAGGGATATTCATACTTAATGGTTGTGTTAAATCTAATATTCTTAATTGATTATTGGTAAGTAAAAATGCTAAGAAATCTCGAACTAATAAACCATTTACACTTCTATTTGCTTCAAAGGTTGAAGGGCTGAGATTATTACCTGTAATATCTTCCGGATTTGTATTATCAAGAACATAAAATTCAGGGTTACCACTATCTATCGTTCTCCCTAAATATAAATTATCTCCAACAAGTGATAAGCTTTTACCATTGCCAGCATTACCACTCGCATCGTAACCATAACTTTCACTCAAATCATTTAAACTTAAAACCATTAATTCTTGGTTATTGACTGTACCTAAATATACATATTTATTTTTTACATAAATAGTGTTAACAGCATTACCAACAGAAAAAGTTCCACCAGGGCGACGAAATGGATTTTCTGGATCATGCACATCTATGATATGAAATTCGGAACCATTGCCCCCAGTATCTGATAAACCTAAGAATATAAAACCATCTTTATAAAAGATACTATTACCAACTGACTGCCCGCTATTTCCACCAACTCCTGGAACTTTAAAATTTATAGGTGATGCAGACAAATTATTTAAATCAAAAATTTGTAATTGAGCACAATTTTGTCCTTCTATACAAGTTGTAAAGTTTGCACCGTATCCATTTGCTACATAAGCATAATGTCCTGCAACTACAACTGCATTTAATCCTGCGGAAACAGTAGAATTATCAATACTATCAATAAGAGGATTATTTTGATTATTTTTAAGTTTATTAATATCAAAAATAAAAAAAGTGTCGTCAGAATTTGAAGAAATATTATTCACTGTGACATATAGTTTTCCATAATATGCATCTACATCTGTAACAGGGTAAATACCATTTATATCATTCACCAAATCAGCGAATTTATTTTGAGTATTTTTAATTTCTGGATTTTTCCATCCTGACCCGTACTCTTCACCTTGTTCATCTCCAGTCAAAGTAGAGTCACAAGTATTATTTCCGATAGGATTGGTAAAATTTGTAATTAAAGTCTTTAAGATGAGTTTCTTTTTTAAAAGATATTCAGCATTCCATTCTATTTTCACCTCAACTTCTTTAGTTGAGAAATCATCCAAGAATTTCACACTCACACTTTTTTTATAAAATGGATCAGAGTCATCAACGTTAGAATTTACTAAATTAAAATCTTTACGAGCAAGAGCTTGCTGTTCTTCTATCAAACCTTGGGCGAGCTTCATGGCTTCATTGCTAGTTTGGCTTCCAATAAGAGCAGACTGATTTCCAAAAGAAACCAAAACCACACCTGTAAGTACAATGCTCATGATAGCTAAAGCAATCATAAGCTCTATGGTAGAAAATGCTTTTTGTTTATGAATTAATTTGTCCATATAACTTGTCCTTCATTATTTATTGAAATTGTAGAAATTCTTCCTGTTGTATCTGTAAGAGTTATGTCACCAGCTGTAGATATATCACCTGATAGTTGAGCAAAAACTATTTCGTTCATACCAGAATATGTAGTATTTGGATTTATTTCTATCTCTGCGTCATAATCTTCATCTCTGCTAGTAAAACTACTTCCTTGAAAAATAATATATTTATCATTTAAAATCTTAACTCCATGTGGTTTACCATCTTCGCACGGATTAGAACTATTACCAAAACAAACATTAGAAATTGATTGACTACGTGCGTGCTGTAAAGTAGACACTAAAAGATCTCTATTAGAGTGTGCCGAATATCCACGATAGCTATCAAAACCGAAATACAGACCCAATCCTCCGACAATAGATATAATTCCGATGACTATCATCATTTCTATCAAAGTAAAACCTTTTTGTTTATCTTTGAAGAGTATTTGTAATTTCATAAATAGGAGTAATTACTGATATTGCTACGAAGCCCACCAGAAGCCCCATAATTATCATCAAAACTGGCTCAATAGTGCTTGAAAGATTTTTAGTTTGGTCTTCAAATTCATTTTCATAATATTCAGAAAGATAAATTAATGTATTAGATAAATTACCACTCTTCTCCCCAATAGAAATCATGTGACCCAACATAGAAGGGAATATGGTTGGGAAAAGTATTATCAATGAAGACATGGTTTTACCTTTTAATATATGCAGAGAAATATCTGCATAGGCTTTACTGTATTGTTTATTTTCTGTTGTATCAGATGTGATAATAAGAGCTTCATTTAGAGATATTCCACTACGTAATAACAAGCCCAAAGTGCGAGCAGAGTTAGTTAAGTTATAATTTTTTACTATATTTCCAACCACAGGCAAGCGAAGTAGTAAGCCATCATAAAAAAATCTTACCTTTGGAACAAACTTTATGAGTAAAATAATTCCTGTAACTAAAATTACAAAAATAAGAAAAATAAAAAAACCATTTTGTTTTAAAGTATCAGTCAACCAAATCATCATGCGTGTACTTATTGGTAACTTTGCATGAAGCCCAGTAAAGACTGGGATAATTTTAGGGAAAATATAAACTGTTAAAAATCCAGTAATTCCAAAGGTCGCTACTGTGACTATGATAGGGTAGAGAAGAGCCCCCATTATTTTCTTTTTGAGCATTGCTTTCTTTTTTAACTCATCAGCCAAATAATTTAAATTTTGAATTAATGTTCCACTATGTTCGCCCGCTTTTATAACATTAATGGCAAAATTTCCAAAAACTTTTTTAAATCGCCCCAAAGACACTGCAAGGGATTGCCCATTTTGAATGTCAGAAATAACTTTATCAAAAACCTTTGTTTCAACTTTAGATTTAGTTTGATCTTTAATAACATGCATGGATTCCAACATAGGCACTCCAGCCTTAATCAAAAAAGATAAACGCTTAGCAAAAAAAGTTTGTTGTTTAGTTGAAAAACTTACATAAGAAGTAGAGAATATACTGAAACTTTCTTTCTTTTTTGAACTTTTATTTTCTTTAACTACTTTTACCTTCCTAGAAAGAATTTTTTTTATATATTTCTTCATATTACTCTCTTGTAACTCTTAATACTTCTTCGAGCGTGGTAAGTCCTGCTAGGCATTTCTTAAAACCATCTACAAGCATCGTGGTCATACCGTTTTTTATAGCAATTTTTTTTATCTCATCTGCACTATCTTTATTTAATATAGCTTTACGAATTTCTTCATCAGCAACTAAAACTTCATTGATTACAATTCTGCCTTTGTACCCGGTTTGATTACAATCTTCACAACCTTTTCCTATAAAAAACTTCCTATTGTTACCTAAAACTCCCTCTGATAAATTCAAAGCAATACTCTTAAATTCTTCTTCAGTTAAAGTTTTATCTGTTTTACATTTTTCACAAATTTTTCGAACCAATCTCTGCCCTATAGCAATATTTACAGTAGAAGATACTAAAAACGGCTCTATTTTCATGTCTAAAAGTCTTGGTAGAGTAGTAGAGACATCATTTGTATGTAATGTTGAAAGTAAAAGATGTCCAGTAAGTGCAGTATTTACAGCAATATTTGCAGTTTCTGTATCGCGAATCTCTCCAACCATTATTACATCTGGATCTTGGCGAAGTATGGAACGAAGACCATTGGCAAAAGTAAGACCTGTCCGGTGGTTTACTTGTATTTGTTCTATATCAGTCACAGCATATTCTATCGGGTCTTCAATAGTTACAATAGAAATTTCTTTAGAATTTAACATCTTAATTAAAGTGTAAAGAGTTGTAGTTTTTCCTGAACCAGTCGGACCAGTGACTAATATCATTCCAGTTGGTTTCTTAATTGCATGTAAAATTTTAGTTTGGTCTTCTTTTGTAAAACCAAGCATATCTAATGTGTAATTTTCAGAGTGATCAGAAAGTAAACGAAGGACTACATTTTCTCCATGATAAGTCGGCACAATAGATACACGAATATCAACACTTCCGCCATCAGATATGATACTTCGAAATCTTCCGTCTTGAGCAGCGGCATGTTCGTCTGTGCGAAGCTGAGAGAGAATTTTTACACGAGAAATTACTTCTCCATGAATTTCATGAGGGAGGGAACACATGTCTTCTAAGACTCCATCAATACGGAAACGCACGCGGAGATGCTTCTCATTTGGGTCAATGTGAATGTCGGAAGCATTAGTAGAGACCGCGTGTTTTATGAGTTCATCTATTAATCGGATAATAGAAAGATTGTCGCCCATGGCGAGTTCGGATTCAATAATTTTACAGAATTCACTCATAAAATTTATTAAAAATATATTAACACACTTTACCTCTTTTTGGCAAGTTTTTAATATATTTTATTTTCCACTTGTTTTCCACTTTTTATATTGCAAAGGAATAATACATATATATAATCTTAAGCGAATGTACTCTAGGTAGTTTATGCACAAAAGGATATTGACAAAATATACTTTATGTGATAGCTTATGGGTGTAAAAAAGTTTATTAAGTTTTTATTAAAAGGTCAATTAATTATTAATCTTCCGCCAAAAACGGAAAAAATTATTAGCAAAATAAAAAATATATGTATACAAATACAAAAGTAATGTTTTCAAAAATCGCATCAGGAATGACGATTTTCATGATGATTTTCTCAATGGTCGGCCCGATGAATGCAAGAGCTCAAGAAGCTACTCTAGAAGAAATTCCAGCAGTTGTTTCTGTTCTTGGTTGCATGGATTCATCTGCTACAAACTACAATGTAGATGCAACAGAGGACGATGATTCTTGTGAGTACGAAAAGCAAGAAGAATCTTCTCTGCGAGTGCCCCTTTCTGTGATAGATGAAGGTCCTGATTTAGCTCAAATCTCAGCTTACAAAATAATTTGCCCAAGTGAAGATTTACTTCCAAACTGGGGTGATGGTGCAGCTAACATAACTGCAAGTACTGCTGGAGATTTTATAAATGAAAATCCAGAATGTGAAATTGTGGATTGGACTTTTGAATGGGCAGACGAAGATACAGAAAATCCTGGAGATAATGTTAATGAAGGAGGTTCAGAATGGACTTCTTTTGCAAGTGCAGTCATGGTTCCAGCTGGAGAAAAAATCTGGGTTCGTGAACAAATGCAAGATGGATACATCCCATTTAGTGGGAACACTGAACCAGCAGAAGATGATGAAGACGGAGCAGTATCTGCAGAATTTTACTGTAGTAATGACGTTTTACATTACGACAATTATGATTTCATAAACCCTCTAAACGCTGATACTACTTATCATTGCGTAGCTTTTAATGTTCTTATCCCTGTACTAGGTTGTACAGACAAGAATGCATTGAACTATAACCCGGACGCAACAGAAGGTAATGAAAATGCAGAAAATTGTGAATACCCAGATCCAGAAGAAGGTGGTATCTGTGAAGAAGGGGACGAGGAATATACAAGTATCTACACTTCTGATGAAGATACTATGCTTGGTGAAAACCCTGCGGAAATCTTAACTTTCATCCACGATGCATGGACAGCTACTATTTCTGATGCTTCATGGATATGGAGTACAGACCCTGTAGAACTAGCTGCGGAAACTGATGAAGTAGAAACTTTCACAAAGACTTTCCAAGTTACTGGCACTCCAACAAGTGCAAGCTTGATGATAGCTGCGGATAACTTTTACTCTGTAGATCTTAACGGTGAGTTCCTTTGTGCTGACGCTGGTGAAGTAAACTTTTCATTAGCAGGTCAAGACACATGTGTTATTGATGTAAGTGACTTAGATAACGGAACAAATACACTTGAATTTACAGTTACCAATAAACATTTAGAAGGAGAAACAGCTAATTCAAATCCAGCTGGCTTGATGTATAAACTTGAAATCAATGGTGATTGTGAAGCTTGTGAAATGCAAGAAGGTTGGGCTGTAGATTATTTCAACTACGAACCTACTGATGTAGGCATGAACTTACCAACGAATCAATGGTATGTAAAATCTGCTTACGGAAATCCATTAAGTGCTGATAATACATTCGTTGCAAGTGCTGATGCTTGGACTGGCTGGTCTTACGCAAATCCTGATTTCAGCCAAGTTGAAAATGACTTAATGTTTGGTGCAAGTAATTTCTTCCCATTCGATTCTGGAGCAGGTTTACCATTTAAAAACGAATCTACTGTAACTCCAGGAACTAATAATGGTAAAGACTTCCACTTCGGACTTCATGCAAAAGGATTTGTAACTGCACCATCTACAGATGACTACGGATTTACTCTAACTTCTGATGACGATGTATGGATATACGTAAATGGAGAATTAATAGTAGATAACTCTGGAGTACACGGTGTACCTGGACCATCTGTAATCGCAACTATTCCTTTAAATGAAGGAGTAAATGAAGTTGACTTATACTACGCAGAAAGACACTTTGTTCAAGCTGCATTAAACTTTGAATTTACCGATGATTTAGTAGTAATGACTACTGAAGACTGTCTTCCTCCACCACCAGAACTTTGTATGAATGATGGTGCAAATAACTATGGACAACCACTACCTTGTACTTACGACCCAGAACCAACAATGTGTGATCCAGAAATTAATTTGATTCAAAACGGTGGCTTTGAAAGTCCTGAAGTTGCTTCCGGTGGTTGGGGTCTATTCCCACAAGGAGATCTAATGGGATGGATTTTAGAATGGATTTACGATTCAGAAGGAACTCCAACTCTTGAAATTCAAAACAATGTAGCAGGTGCTCCAGATGAAGGAAATCAACATGCAGAATTGGATGGAAATCATCCAGTAGGAATGTATCAAGTAATTGAAACTGTCCCTGGTGAAACTTATGATTTCTCTTATGCTTACTCTGCTCGCCCAGGACGAGATGCAGAAGACAATAGAATCTGGGCTCGAGTTGACAACTATGCAGATGCAACTCTATACAATGCTGATCATGCTGTAGATGCTACTTACGCTACAGACACAGCTTGGACAACATACTCAACAAGCTTCGTAGCTGACTCTGAAGCTACTATCATGTTCCATGATATGGGTACAGACACTAGTTATGGTGGTT
The DNA here is from genome assembly GCA_030916575.1 of Patescibacteria group bacterium. Lineage (GTDB taxonomy): Bacteria > Patescibacteriota > Minisyncoccia > Phycocordibacterales > UBA9973 > UBA9973. Next base: position 21,031 of record JAUPWJ010000019.1, read on the forward strand.
ACATTGATGATGTAAGTCTAACTTGTAATCCAGATCCTGTAATAGAAATGTGTCCAGAGGGACAAATAGGTGAATATCCTAATTGTTACCCTCCAATGGTTTACGACCTATGTTTAAATCTTCCAGGAACACAAACTGAAGTTCCAAACGGATTTAATCAAACTGAAGGATACATGTGTTATTCTCAAAACGAATGTTCTGATGGTATAGATAATTCAGATAGTGAAGATGAACTTTCTGATGCTAATGACCCAGCTTGTCATACAGACGGAGATGCAAATGATGAAGATAATACTTACGATCCTAATGATAACAGTGAATCAAATACTCCAGAAGAAACACCTAATCGTTCTTCTTCAGGAAGCAGAGTAGGTGGCGGAGGATCAAGTGGTGGTTCAGTATTGGGTGCTGCTACAGACATCTGTAACTGGAACACTGAAGTTGCTCGTAAGGGTTGGAAAGGAAATATTCCTAACGATGTAGAAACTATACAAAACTTTTTGAATCTTCATATGAATTCAGGATTATTGGTAGACAAAGTTTTTGGTCCAAAGACCGAAGAAGCAGTCAAAGCTTTCCAAATGAAATATATGGCTGACATTCTAACTCCTTGGAATATAACTAGTCCTACTGGTATCTGGTACTTAAGTACTACAACTAAGGCAAAAGAAATCATGTGTGGTGCAAAACAAGCACTTCCGACTCTTATCAACTGGAGTGCAAACCCAACAGTTCGATAAATCTCAAAATATTATAAGAAAAATGAAGCCCGCAGAAATGCGGGTTTTGTTTTTATTATATATAGGTTAAAATAGGGGAGAGAGTTATAAAATAATAACATATTATTCATTGACTTTTTATTTAAAATAGTGTATAATACATAAATACAATGAGTAAATTTAGCACATGGTTTCAAAAACATTTCATACCACACGAAGGCAATAATCATAATCCTCATTTTTTGCGTCACAATTCAGTGATGATTTTTCTGTTAATTATTATTGTGGTTCAACTTGGATTTTTAGCCCAAGTGTTTTTAGTTTTTGATAAGACAAAATTCCTCGCTTCAGTCTTGCCAGGAGTACTTACCACATTAACAAATAAAGAAAGAGAAGAAATAAATCTCCCAGCACTTACTTCAAATGAGCTTCTAAATCGTGCTGCTCAAATGAAAGCAGAAGACATGGCAAGTCGTGGATATTTCGCACACACTAGTCCAGATGGTCTTACTCCTTGGTATTGGTTAGGACAAGTAGGATATAATTACAAATCCGCAGGAGAAAACTTGGCAGTAAATTTCTTTGAGTCTAAAGATGTTTCGGATGCTTGGATGGATTCACCTACACATAAAGCTAATATAGTAAAGCCGAATTACACTGAAATAGGTATTGGTGTCGCAAACGGTGTCTACGAAGGCAGACACACGGTCTTCGTAGCTCAATTCTTCGGTACACCATTTGCATATACATCTAAACCAGTGGAGACAACTCCTACACCTAAAACAACTACTGCCCCAATTGTAAAAACCACACCAGCTCCTAAACCGACTCCAACACCAAAACCGGCTCCTAAACCAGCTCCGGTTATTCCAACTCCAGTAAATACATCGACACAAATAGCAGTTGCTCCAGTAGAGACTGTAGTCTTAGGTGAAGAAATAATAAATGCAAATACAATTGAGAAAAATTCATTCTTGAAAACTACTATCAATAAGCTTTTAACTTCTCCTCTTAATTCTGTAAAATATATTTATAGTGGTATAGCATTACTCTTCATCTTTGCTTTATTCATGTTTGTAAGATCTGAAATAAAACACCCTATCGTCATAGCTCGTAGTGTGGCTCTTCTTTCTGTCATCGTTCTCTTATTATTATTGAATATAAAAATCCTACATATTGACACCATAGTGCCAAGTGATGGCCTATCTGCAAGCGTAATAAACACAATTGCAAACTAAGCTATAACTCGTGTATAATAGGTGAATGATAAATCCAAGAATGCTTTTGTTTATAGGTCTTTGGGTGGCAATTTTGCCTTACCTTGGTTTTCCATTGTTTATAAAAAACATTTTATTTGTTCTTACTGGACTACTTATTATGTACCTAGCCTTTGTTTTATACAGAACATTAAAAGATAAACAACAAAAAGAAGTTGAGACTTTTTCAGAAAGTAATAACTTTAATTAAAATGCAAACACAACAAACTAAATTTACAAAGATACTTACTGTAGCCCTACTTGTGGGAGGTTTTTTTGTCTTAGGTTTATACATTGGAGGTAGCCAAAGTTTAAAAGGAAATAAAATTACTGCTTTCTTGTCTTCAAATAATGCTTCTGCTCAAGAACAAGTAGACTTGGCTCCATTTTGGAAAGCATGGAATACTATTGATCAAAAATATCCTGGTGCTGATAAGGTCACAGATGAAAAAAGATTATACAGTGCTATCCAAGGACTCATGAGCTCACTTGATGACCCATATAGTGTATTTTTCCCTCCAGAAGAAGCTAAAGAGTTTAATGAAGAAATCGCAGGTAGTTTTTCAGGTGTTGGTATGGAAATTGATATAAAGGACGATGTACTAACAGTCATATCTCCACTAAAAGATACACCGGCATACAAAGCAGGCATAAAAGCAGGAGATAAAATATTGAAAATTGATAACACAAGCACTCAGGATATAACTTCTGAAAAAGCAAAAAATTTAATTCGTGGAGAAAAAGGAACAACTGTAACATTGGTAATTTTACATGAAGGTGATAAAGATAGTAAAGAAATAAAAATTGTCCGAGACACTATAGCTATACCAACATTAGACACAGAACTCCGTAAGGATGGTATTTTTGTAATTAAACTTTATAGTTTTTCTGCAAATTCACTACAGCTCTTTAAAAAAGCATTATCAGAATTTACAAACGCTAAAACTGATAAATTGGTCCTTGATTTACGTGGAAACCCTGGAGGATACTTGAATATTGCAGTTGATATGGCATCTTTCTTCATACCTTCCGGTAAAACTGTGGTTTCAGAAGATTATGGAAGTGATAAAGAGCCTAAGGTCTTTAGAAGTGCTGGCTATAATCCATTTGGTTCAAATCTAAAATTTGTAGTCCTTATAGATGGTGGTTCTGCTTCTGCTTCTGAAATCGTAGCTGGAGCGCTCCAAGACTACGGACGAGCATTACTTGTGGGAACAAAAAGTTATGGAAAAGGTTCTGTGCAAGAAGTAGTAAAAATTACGGGAGATACAATGCTCAAAATTACTGTAGCAAAGTGGCTAACTCCAAAAGGAACATCTATTTCGGAGAAAGGTCTAACTCCTGATTATGAAGTAGGCTACACAAAAGAAGATGCAATAAAAAAAGTTGACCCCCAAATGAACAAAGCAGTACAGATATTAAAGGACTGGAACTCTTATAAGAAATAAAAAAACAAAAAATGAAAGTAATATTCTTGCATGATGTACCTAGAGTAGGTAAAAAAAATGATATAAAAGAAGTGAATGATGGATATGCATTAAATTTTTTAATTCCTAGAAAATTAGTTGATCGAGCAACAGAAAAATCTGTTCAAAATTTAGAATTACGTAAAAAAGAAATTGTGGAAACAATGAGTAAAGAACATAAAGCACAACTCAGTGAAGAATTTATAGTGCTAGATAAACCTATTAAAGAACTCGGCGAATTTGATATCCCTGTAGAAATCAAAGGCAAAAAATCTTCTTTTAAATTAATTATCAAAAGTAAATAATAAAAAATCCCCGAGAGGGGATTTTTTATTTTATGCTATTACGTTTACAACTTTCTTTACTTGAGTCTTTCCATTGAAGGAAGTTTTTCTTTTAGAAGAAAACTTCACTGTCCCAGGCTTTAGTGCGAAAAGTGTGTGATCTTTACCCATGCCTACATTTGTCCCAGCCATGATGACTGTGCCACGTTGGCGGATGATAACAGAGCCAGATTGAGCCTTTTGGCCGTCAGCTAATTTAGTACCTAGGTACTGTGGGTTTGAGTCTCTTAAATTTTTGGCGGTTCCGCCGGCTTTCCTATGTGCCATATTGTTTTATTATTATATTAAATGCTAAAATTTACCTACAAGCTTTGAGAACATAGTATAAACAATATTATGGAAAAAATCAAGCATATAATAACTAATAGCGTAGAGAGCGATAATGGTAAAGACATTTTGACTGTTTTTATCATAATTTTGGTTGGCTTAGGGTCCTTTGGATTAGGCAGACTATCTACATCGGACAATAACTCCGGAATCAGTGTGGAATACACAAAAGAGCCTAGTCTACCTACCTCTAGTAATGCTATATCAGCCCTAGAAACCCTACAAAAT
>JAUPWJ010000020.1 GCA_030916575.1 Patescibacteria group bacterium
ATCTAGATAATTTTTCTCAATTACTTTCCAGTTTAGATTTTCAAAAAAAGCTTGGATATATTTTTTCTTTTCAGAAGTAGGGTAGTCATAAACATAAGCATGTTCCCACATATCAAGAGCGAGTATCATAGAACAACCATTAAGTTGTCCTAAATGTTGCTCGTCAACCCAAGTTGCTAGAAAACTTTTTTCTTTTTTGTCATACCATAATACTGCCCAGCCGATACCACGAGTCAGGGCCAGATTTGTAAATTCTGTAATAAATTTCTCGTATGTTCCGAATAAATTTAATAAAGCCTTGCCGATTTCATTTTCTCCATTAAATGCTTTTGCTCCATTTTCTAAACTCCCAAAATATACTTCGTGATTGCGTATGCCATTATATTCAAAACTAAAACGACGGAAAAGTTCACCAGTTATATAAGGTTCATCTGTGCTACTTAAAACAGCCATTTTGTCCATAATTAAGTTCGCATTTTTTACATAACCAGCGTAAAGCTTAAGATGTTCTTCAATGTTTTTAGCAGATATTCCCTTTAATTCACCTATATTAAATTTCTTTTCCTCAAATTTATTCATGTTATGATTATAACATGTTTCAAGGGTCTAAAAAGTATTTACCATTACTCCTATTCCTCTTTATTTTATTAAGTTTAATACTTATTTTACATTTAAATCTTAAAGATAAAAAAGATTATTTAACTTTTGCAATGCTGAATGTAGGACAAGGTGATGCATTGTTTATTGAAAGCCCCACAGGCACACAGATACTGATAGACGGCGGACCACCAAGAAAAATTTTAAGTCGGCTTTCTAGAGTGATGCCACTTTTTGATAAAAGCATAGATGCAATTATTATTACCAATCCTGACCTTGACCACATTGGAGGATTTTTAGATGTACTTAAGGTTTATAAAGTAGGGAAAGTGTATGAAGCGGGGACATGGAATGAGTCCAAGACTTACGAGAATTTAAAAAATAAAATAAAAGAAAAAAATATTCCAACTTCTTTGGCTAAAAAGGGGATGCGAATAAATTTAGGCGGGGGAGCAGTTTTGGATATTTTATTTCCAGATAGAGATGTATCTACTTGGACTACGAACGATGGCTCCGTGGTAGCGAAGCTTTCTTACGGAGAGACAAGTGTGATGCTCACAGGGGATGCCACAAGTGAGACTGAAAAATTAATTTTAGGAAATAATACAATATTAGATTTAGATATTGATATTTTAAAAATAGCGCATCATGGTTCACGCACTTCCACGTCAGATATTTTTGTTGAGGCTGTAAGTCCCGAGTATGCACTTATTTCTTCTGATGGAGGGAAAAAGTACGGGCATCCACATAAAGAAACACTAGATATCTTGAATTCTTTTGGAAGTAAAATTTTTCGGACTGATTTATTGGGCACGATTATTATGAAGTCTGATGGGCTAAAAGAGACTTTTTCTTTTCTTAAATAAAGGTGATAGAATGGGATTATGAAAGACAAAAAAATTGAAAAACTTATTAAGGGTGAGGCATTAAGGCAAAAAGATGGTTTGGAGCTTATACCATCTGAAAACTATGTATCAGCTGATGTTTTAGAGGCGAATGGCTCAATTTTTACCAATAAGTACTCAGAAGGCTACCCAGGACGCAGATATTATGGTGGGCAAGAATGGACTGACCAAGTGGAGTCTTTAGCCATAGAGCGAGTTTGTAAGCTTTTTAAATGTAAATTTGCGAATGTTCAGCCACACTCTGGAGCTCCAGCAAATTTAGCAGTGTATGCAGCATTACTTGCTCCCGGGGATACAGTTATGGGTATGGATTTATCTCATGGCGGGCACCTTACTCATGGGCACCCGATGACATTACCTGCAAAGATTTATAAATTCGTAACTTATAAAATGAAGAATCCTGACACAGGAGAAATAGACTATGAAGACATGCTTCGTGTCGCCAAAGAAACAAAACCAAAATTAATTATTGCTGGCTTTTCTGCTTATCCTAGGACACTGGACTACAAAAAGTTCGTAGCAATTGCAAAAGAAGTCGGAGCTGTGACTATGGCTGACATGGCACATATTGCAGGGCTCATTGCTGCAGGGGCACTTCGAAATCCCTTTGCCGATGGTTTTGACATTATCACTTCTACAACTCACAAAACTCTTCGTGGACCACGAGGTGGGATAATTCTTACTCGTGAGAATGAAGAAATTGCAAAGAAAATAGATAAAGCTATTTTCCCAGGAATTCAAGGAGGTCCTCATATGCACACTATTGCAGCGAAAGCTGTAGCCTTCGGTGAAGCTATGACTCCAAAGTATAAAAAGTATGCGATGCAGATATTGAAGAATGCGAAAGCAATGGAGAAAGTTTTAAAGAAAAATAATGTTCGTATGATAGGAGGAGGTACAGACAATCATCTTATTCTCGCAGATGTTTTTGGATCACTTGGAGTGACAGGTAAAGAAGCTCAGACAGTACTGGATGAAGTAGGAATTACACTTAATATGAACTCTATCGCAGGGGACACCAGGAAGCCATTAGACCCTTCTGGAATTCGTTTTGGCACACCAGCTATCACTACAAGAGGATTTAAAGAAAAAGAATGCGCACTCGTTGCAGAGCTCATGATAGAAACTCTGAAAAACAAAGATAATAAAAAGAAAAAAGATGAAATCCGAAAGAAAATAAAAACTCTAGCTCGCAAATTCCCGATACCTAAAAATTTCGTATAAAAATGATTGAAGTAGAAAAAAGATTTCATCCAACAGAGGAACAGACAAAAATAATGCTACAAGGAGCAGAATTTTTGGGTGAATCTGTGAATCATGATATTTATTACGATTATCCTGATGTAAGATTTTTAAAAAAGGATATTCGTTTGCGCAATAGGAATGGTTCTTTTGAATTAAAAATCGGGAAAGGTTCTTCGGCTGCAGAAGAGATAGATGACAAAAAAGAAATAGAAAAATATTTTTCTATGGATAAAAATTTGGAGGACTTCATAAAAGAAAATATGATTGTGGTTATGGAGTATAGTAATAATCGAAAAAGTTATACTAAAGAAGGTTTCAATATTGTATTAGATGAAATGAGTTTTGATTATAGTATGTGTGAGATAGAGCTCATGGTAACAAACGAGGGAGAAATAGAACAAGCTAAAGAGAAGATATTGGACTTCGCTAAGAAATTTGGACTAGAGACTAAAAAGACATTTGGTAAATGCCAAGCATATTTAAATAAATTTAAACCAGAGATTTACAAACAAGTTTATGGAGACAAGTAATGACTGAAGCAAAAAAAGGAAATATTTTTATAATTGCAGAAATGATATTGTGGTCTCTTTTTCCTATTGTTTCTATTCTTGGTTTTAAGGGTATTTCTCCTTTAGTTTCTCTCTTTTGGGTAAATATTTTTGCCACTTTCTTTTTTCTTATTTTAATGTTGGCGCGCAGAAAGTGGGGTGAATTAAAAATTAAAAAAGTCTGGGAATATGAACTAATAATTGTATTTTTTATTGGGATAATTTTTTATGGCCTACTTTTCTATGCTTTAAGTAAAACTACTCCAGCTAATGCTGCTATTATTCTTTTATTTGAAATAGTACCTTCTTATATATTTTTTCAAATTATTAAAAAAGAACACTTTGCACTCAAACATATTGTCGGAGTTCTGCTAGCGGTGGTTGGAGCATTAATCGTTCTTTTGCCTAAATCTGGGTCTCCCAATCCTGGCGATTTGTTAATTCTCCTGGCTGTTTTTGCTCCTCCCATAGGAAATTGGTATCAACAAAAGGCTAGGAAAATTGCCTCAACGGAAACTATTTTATTTTTACGTCATTTACTGACAACTCCTTTTCTTTTCATTTTAATTTATGCTTTTGGTGAGTCAGTACAGATAAGTAACATGAAAGGCATCATAGGTTGGATGCTTATAAACGGAATTTTTATTTTCGGCTTATCAAAAGTTCTATGGGTAGAAGGAATACATCGTATGACTGTCACAAGAGCACTTGCAATAGGAAGTTTAAACCCAGTTTTTACCATGATATTTGCTTGGCTTATTATGACTGAAGCTCCTACTTTAGTTCAGCTAGCTTCTCTACCTTTTTTAGTTGTTGCAGTATGGCTTTTGACCAACATGCAGTTTAAGAAAAATTCTGTTAAAGTAGAGGTATGAATCTAAAGGATAAAGTTGTGGTAATAACTGGAGCTTCTAGTGGTATAGGTAAAGCTCTATCTGATGCTTTTTTAAAAGTGGGTGCGCAAGTAGTTACCCCTACAAAGACAGAATTGGATGTAAGAGATGAAGCTCAAGTAATTAAATTTACAGAAAATACAGTAGAAAAGTATGGACATATTGATATTTGGATAAACAATGCTGGGATTGCTCACTTTTTTTCTAAACAAGACAAAGTAATTGATATGGTGAAAGCTCATGAAATCATGGATGTAAATTTCTTCGGTACGGTTTTTGGTTGCAGGACTGCTTTGAAGTATATGAAAGAGGGGATGATAGTAAATATTATTTCAAAAGCAGCCTTAGATGCTACTAAAATGGGTTATGGGAAAATTTATGCCGCGAGTAAGTGGGCAGTGCGGGGGTACTTGGAAGCATTAGTTGGAGAGAATTTAAATTCAAAAGTTAAAATACTTTCTGTATACCCTGGAGGAACGAAGACTAGTTTATGGAAAGATTATAAAACTGAAAACTACGATGATTATATGGACCCAAGCGTAGTTGCTGAAAAAATTATCAAAAATCTTGAGCAAGAAGTTCCTGAAGAGCATTTAGTCATTAATAGACCGGTAGTTAAGTAATAAAAATGGCCCACATTCATGAAAAAATAGATTTTTGTGTAGAAGTATTTATTGTCTATAAGAACAAAGTGCTTTTGCGGAAGCATGACAAATACGGCATTTGGCTTTCTATCGGTGGGCACATTGAGCTCGACGAAGATCCAGTTGAAGGTGCATATAGAGAAGTAAAAGAAGAAGTGGGCCTTGATATAAAAATTATCGGAGATTCTCATGGACCTGATGCAGACCCTGTGACTAATAGAAATTATAAATACTTAATACCTCCGCGATATTTAGGGAGACACCCTGTAGAAGGGAAAGAGGGGCACGAGCATGTCGTTTTTGTTTATTTTGGTACCTCAGACACTGAGGAAATTTTGGACTCTGTTTTAGAACATGAAAAAGGTGTTGAAGTGAAATGGTTCGGAAGAGAGGATTTAGAAAATGCGGACTTGGTCCCAAATGTTCGTTTCTACGCAGAACAAGCTTTGGAAGAATTAGGTTAGTTTTCCATTTAGCCTTTTTTCTGTTATATTTTCTATATGAAGAAAGGGAAACTCATAGTAATAGACGGCACAGATGGGTCTGGGAAAACAACCCAGATTAATTTACTTGTTAAGAGTTTAAAGAAAGATGGGCATAAGGTAAAACAGATACATTTTCCGCATTATGAAAATTTTCTTGGTGGCTTTATTGCACATTGTCTGACTGAACAGTATTATAACTTTATTAATGTTCATCCTAAAATAGTTTCAGTGCTTTATGCAGCTGATAGATGGGAGTCTTCACAAGAAATTAAAGATTTATTAAGTAAAGGTAATATTGTTATATTGGATAGGTATGTATCTGCAAACCAAATACACCAAGGGGGTAAGATAAAAAGTGCTAAAAAGCGCCATGCATTTTTAGAGTGGTTGGACGAAATGGAATATAAAGTTTTCAAAATTCCCAGACCAGACATTACTTTATATCTTTCTTTGCCTTTTCATTTATCAGAAAAACTAATAAAAGAGAGAAATAGTAAATCAGTCCGAGCTTATTCAGGAAATAAAAAAGATGTGCACGAAGTTGATGTTGAGTTTAAAAAAAATTCACACGAGAGTGCATTATGGCTTTCTAAAAATTTGAAAAATTTTATTAAAATTGATTGTACAGAGGAAGGTCAAAAAAATGAAATTCGCACCCGAGAAGATATTCATGAAGAAGTTTATGAAAAAGTTAAAAAAGTTTTAAAGTAATGAAAATCAAAGTTAAAAAACTTAAACAAGATGCAAAATTGCCAAATTATGCTCATCCCGGGGATGTAGGTATGGATTTGTATTCTATGGAGAATGTGACAATGGCTCCGGGGGAGCACTATCGTTTTTATCATGGTTTTGCATTAGAATTTCCGGAAGGTTATGGAGCTTTTGTGATGGATAAAAGTAGTATTTCAAAAGCTGGGTTAAAGCAAATGGGTGGAGTCTTTGATGCTGGGTTTAGAGGAGAATATAATACTCATCTGGTAAATCTCTCAAAAGAACCGTATACTTTTGAAATAGGTGATAAGGTTGCTCAACTTGTCATACTACCTGTAGCTATAGGAGATTTAGAAGAAGTAGATGAGCTTTCAGATTCTTCTCGAGGCACTGGCGCATTTGGTTCAACAGGAAAAAAGTAATGCAAGAAAAACTACAAAAACTAATCGAAGAAGCTTGTCACTCTCTAGGTATTCAAAATCCTGGTATTAAAGTTAGGCGTACTGAGATTTTAAAGATGGGAGATTACACTACTTTTATGGGTAGTTCCATTCAAGATCCACAAAAAATTGTTGATTATATAGAAAGGAAAAAACCAGAATTTATAGGACGCGTAATGTATGCTTCCATTAATAATGGAGGTTTTATAAATTTTTATTTATCACCAAATTATTATTTCAATAAAACAAAACAAATTTTAGAAGAGGGGGAGAATTACGGACGAAGTGAGATACACAAAGGTAAAAAGATATTAGTGGAGCACTCTAGCCCAAACCTCTTTAAGCCTTTTCATATAGGGCATGTGATGAATAATACTATCGGGGAATCCATAAACAGATTTGCTAGATTTTCAGGAGCCGAAGTTGAGACTATTTCTTATCCTTCAGATGTTTCTCTTGGTATTGGTAAAGCTGTTTGGGCTTTAATGCAGGACGGGGTAGAAAAATTGAATGAATTTAAAACAGAAGAAGAGAAGTTAAATTATCTTGGTAATTGCTATGTAGTAGGTACGAAAGCAATGGAAGAAGACTCAAGTCTTGAGCCTAGAATTAGAGAAATTACAAAAATTATTTATGAACACACAGAGAGCCCTGAATACGAAGCATATAAAATTGGGAAAGAAATAAATCTTTCCTATTTTAAAAGTATTACTAAAAGCTTAGGTTCAAATTTCGATGATTTTATTTATGAGTCTGAAGCAGGAAAAGAAGGGGAGAAATTAGTCCGTGAAAATACAGGTAAAATTTTTGAAGAATCAGAAGGCGCCGTAGTTTACAAAGGGGAACAAGACGGACTTCATACTAGAGTTTTTATAAATAAAGAAGGTTATCCGACTTATGAAGCTAAAGATGTTGGGCTTTTATCTTTAAAATTCTCTCGATACAATCCCGATCTTTCTATTTTTATCACAGACCATGAACAGTCAGAATATTTTAAAGTAGTGGTGACCGCAGCTGGGAAAATAAATCCTATTTGGAAAGAAAAAACAATTCACCGAACACACGGCAGAATGAGTTTCAAAGGTCAAAAGATGTCGTCACGTCTCGGTGGAGTTCCCATTGCTTCAACTTTGATACAAGCCGTAGCAGAAGAAGTAAAAGAAAAATCACCTGAGTCTTCGGAGGAAATCCAAAACATGATTGCAATATCTGCACTTAAATTCACTATTTTAAAAAGTATGGCTGGGAAAAATATAAATTTTGATCCAGACACTTCACTTTCCTTTGAAGGGGATTCTGGCCCGTATCTTCAATACTCCACAGTTCGCTCAGGTTCCGTATTAGAAAAGGGGCATGTTGCTATGCAAGATTGCAAACAGACGGAAACAATAACTGATGTAGAAAAATATTTAGATAGATTTCCTGAAGTTGCTGAACAATGTATATCTCTTTGGGAGCCACATCATATGGTAGGGTATTTACTTGATTTAGCCCAAGCATTTAATTCTTGGTATGGCAGAGTGAAAATTATTGATCCTGAAAACAAAGATATGCCTTACAACCTAGCCATAACTCGCGCCTTTCAAATAACCATGAAAAATGGTCTTTACCTACTAGGTATCCAAACTCCAGAGAAGATGTAGATATATGAATATTGAATGGATAATAATTTGGCTGGTTTTCTGGGGAGCTGTAATGGGTGGTGTTAATTTTCTTTTTAAGAAATATAAAATTACTTATTATCAATACCCTTGGCAACACACTTTGTTTTTTCTCTTTGCAATTGGCACTCTTTGCTTAGTTTATAAAGAATATTTTATTAATTATTTTAAAGATATGCCACCGTATTTTATCCCTGTAATATTTTTATTGTTTATTTCCTGGATTGCTATTCCTAGATTCTATAAAAATGATTACTTTATAAAAACAGAGAGGACTAATTATCAAGTAGTAAAATTTTTTGAAATACTTTTTCAACAATTAGCTTTTTTAGGGGGATTACTAACTTTTGGAGTTGCCCCATTTGTTTTTGGTTTAGTTTTCTTTTTAATCCATTTACCAACTGCACTTTTTATTCCAAAAGGGGTAGCTGTGGTTTTTACTTCTGGTTCATTAATTGGTGGAATAATCTTTTCATATTTACAGAGTCAGGGTTTATGGGGCTTTGTATTATCCCTTTTAGTACACATTACTTTCTACCTCGTTTTCTTTTACAAATACAATATTCTTAAACCATTGTTGGGCTCAACTCCGCATAAGAGATAATTTTATTTACAAAATTCTAAATTTTGTTATTATATAAGAGCGATGAAGAGGTGATCACCTCGGAGCACTGGGAAGAACGCGAAAGCTAGTAGAGCCCAATAAAATGAGAAGTAACTAAGGTGGTACCACGGGGAGACTCGTCCTTGGAAAGTAATTTTTTATTATTTTTCGAGGACGAGTTTTTTTTAATTTTTATTTGGTAGAAAACAAAAAAAGTGAAAACGCATTACGTGAGGAGAAAATTCTAGAATTTTGGCGTGAGAATAAAATTTTTCAAAAATCTTTAGATAAAGAGGCACCGAAAGGACACTATGTTTTTTATGATGGTCCGCCTTTTGCTACAGGTAGAATACACTACGGGCATATCTTGGGCTCAACTGCTAAAGATGCAATAGGAAGATATCAAACTATGAAAGGTTATTATGTTCCTCGTAAATGGGGCTGGGATTGTCATGGATTACCTATTGAAAACATAGTTGAGAAAGAGCTTGGAGTTGCAGGGCATCATGAGATTGAGAAACTCGGTATTGATAAATTTGTGGAACATGCACGAAGTAAAGTTTTGGAATACGATGCTGATTGGCAAGTAGGTATTGAACGTATCGGCCGCTGGGTAGATTTCAAAGGGGGATACAAGACCATGGATAATACTTTTATTGAATCCGTCTGGTGGGCACTCGGAGAACTTAATAAAAAGAAATTAATCTATGAAGGAGTAAGAGTGCTAGCATATTGTGCGCGTTGTGAGACGCCGATAGCGAATTCCGAAATTGCTATGGATAATAGCTATAAAGATATAGCTGATATTTCAGTTTTCGTTAAGTTTGAATTAGTAGATGAAGAAAATACGTATTTACTTGCATGGACGACGACTCCATGGACATTGCCTGGAAACACCGCAATAGCAGTAAATAAAAATATAGATTATGTAAAAGTAAAAATTGGACATGAGTTTTTGATTTTAGCTACTGAAACCATAAGGACAGTATTGAAAGGGCAAGAGTATGAACATGTAGAAACTTTTAAAGGAGATAAACTTATCGGTAAAAAATATAAACCGATTTTTCCATATTATCAAAATTCGGAGATTGCAAAGAATAAAAATATTTGGAAAGTTTGGCATGCGGATTTTGTGACAGTTGAAAAAGGTACAGGGCTTGCACACGAGGCTCCCGCTTTCGGTGAAGATGATATGAATCTCGCTAAGACAGAAAATATTCCTTGGATAATACATGTTGACGAAACTGGTAGATTTAAAGAAGAAGTTACGGATTTCGTAGGTCTTAAAGTAAAACCAAAAGATACAACGGAAGACAAAGATGCACACTTGCGTTCTGATATTGAAGTTATAAAGTATCTCCAATCAAATGGAGCTTACTTTGCGAAAGAGAAAATAATGCACTCCTATCCGCATTGTATGCGTTGTGATACACCTATTATTTACTACGCACTACCTTCCTGGTTTATAAATATTCAAGAAGTAAAAAATAAAATAATTAAAAAAGCAAAAAATATAAATTGGGTACCATCACACTTGAAAGAGGGAAGGTTTAAACACATTGTAGAATCTGCACCAGACTGGAATATTTCGCGTAATCGTTATTGGGCAAGTCCACTGCCTGTTTGGAAGTGTGAAAAATGTAAAAGAAATACTTTTATTAATTCTATAGAAGATTTACAAAATAAGGCCAAAAAGTCTGGGAATGAATATTTTGTAATGCGTCATGGGGAAACTACGACAAATTTAAAAAATTTAGTTAGTAATACTATAAATAGTGGTAGCCACTTAACAGATAAGGGAATAGAGGATACAAAAAAAAGTGCTCAAAAATTAAAAAAAGAAAAAATAGATTTCATTTTTACTTCACCTTTCAATCGGACACTTGAGACGACAAAAATTATTGTAGATGAGTTGGGTTTTAAAGAAGACCAAGTAATTGTGGATGATAGATTGGGGGAGATGCAAGTTCTTAGTTACGAAGGACAGACTTGGATGGATTATCATAAAGATTTTCCAAAGACAGAAGAGAATTTTGATAAAGCAAATGTTGGCGATGAGTCATATCTAGATGTAAAACGCCGAATGATGCAATTTATATTTGAGATAGAAAAAAAATATAAAGATAAAAAAATATTAATTGTGACTCATGGGGGACCGGCATGGCTCTTGGTTTCTGGTGCTCGTTTACTTTCCGTAAAAGATTCTTTGAATTTGATGATAAATAGTAAAGATTTTCATTATTTTCAAAATTCTGAAATTCAGAATCTACCCTTCGCTCCCTTTCCACACAATCATTTAGGCGAGCTTGATTTACATAGGCCTTATATAGATGAAATAAAAATAAATTGTAAGTGTGGAGAAATACTCACACGCATACCAGAAGTATTGGACTGCTGGTTTGAGTCTGGGTCAATGCCTTTTGCTCAAGATCATTATCCATTTGAAAATAAAAAATGGCATAAGAATAATTTCCCAGCTGGTTTTGTGGCAGAATACATAGGACAAGTAAGGACTTGGTTTTATTATACTCATGCAATTTCTTCCATACTTTATGGTGATGCACCTTTTGAAAATATTGTTTCCACTGGAACATTGCGAGCAGAGGATGGGGAGAAAATGTCTAAGTCAAAAAATAATTATCCAGACCCTTGGATTTTTATAGATAAATATGGGGTAGATGCTCTTCGTCTTTACCTTATGTCTTCTACACTTATGAAGGGAGAGGATTCAAATTTTTCAGAAAAAGCAGTGCAAGATATTTCTAGCAAAATAGTCGGTAGATTATTTAATGTTTTAGCTTTTTATGAATTATATAGAGATAAAAGTTTAGAGTCAGATGAAATACCAAAAAGTGAAAATGTTTTAGATAAATGGATTTTATCTAGACTTTCACAAACTATAAATGAAGTTACAAAAGGAATGGATAATTATGATATGGCCGAAGCTACTCGTCCGTTTGATGGGTTAGTAGATGACCTTTCAACTTGGTATTTGCGTCGTTCACGAGAGAGAATGAAAGACGGAGATAAAGATGTAAAAGCTACTTTGTACTTTGTATTAAAAACTATTTCAAAACTCCTTGCTCCGTTTGCTCCATTTTCTGCGGAGAGTATTTGGTTGCAACTTAAAAATGAAAAGGATGTAGAAAGTGTACATCTAATAGAATGGCCTAGGGGAGATAAGGTTAATATTGAGATACTTTCAAATATGAAAATTGCAAGGGACATCGTATCCGTCGGTTTAAAAGAAAGACAGATACACAATATACCAGTAAGGCAACCTCTCCGTAGTGCTGTGTTTGGTAATAAATTAGATAATATTTATTTAGAAATAGTGAAAGATGAACTTAATGTAAAAGAAATAAAACATGACGAGCATGAAGAGAATGTAATTTTAGATTTTGAAATTACGGAAGAATTAAAACAAGAAGGGCACTATCGTGAGCTTGTAAGAGCATTACAGGATATGCGTAAAGAGAGCGGGCTTATTCCTTCTGATATTATTTCACTTTCTGTATCTACTAGTGATGAAGGTAAAAAGCTCATAGAGAAGTGGCAAAAGGAAATTCAAAAGACCGTAGGTATTAAAGAGATAAAATTTGAAGAAAATACTGGAGTTGAGGTCAAAATAAATGAGCTAGTTTTTGTTGTAAGTATCCAAAAATAAATGTGTTAAAATAGAGGGATGGAAAGACCTTTTATTTGTGGGGGAGCGAAATATACAATTTCAGCAACAAACACCATAGGACTACCGGTTTTATTAAATAACTTACCAAGTGAGATTATAATTCAAGGAAATAAGTTATTCTTAAAACCTTCTTTTCACGTGAGTTTGGTATGTATAAATGAAATTATAAAGAAACATAAAGTAATAATGCCTTTATTTAGAGATGAAGTATTGAAAACTTTTTGTGATTTTGTTTCAAATAATCCAATAGATTTTTTAAATTATAAAAACGAATTTAGGTATATTGAAGAAAATAATTTAAAAACAGTCATAGTGATGTGTGAAATTTCTAACCTTTCAAAATTGTTTGAATTTATAAACAGTAGATATAATCTAAATATTGAATATCCTCCTACTCACGTAACTTTATATGCACATGATGGTAAAACAGGAATTTTTCTAACTGATACTAATGATATAGAAAATTTAACAAAATCTATTTCAAACCCCTTGGGTTTTGATTTATAAATGCATCATATTTATCACACAGAGGGGATGATATTGGGAAGTAGAAATTACGGTGAAGCCGGAAAATGTTTTTATATTTTTACTAGAGACTTAGGAATGATTTATGCTTCGGCACAAGGTGTACGCAAGATGTCTTCCAAGCTACGTTATGTCTTACAGGATTTTTCTTACGTGAAAGTTGACCTTGTGCGCGGTCGTGACTTTTGGCGAGTGACTTCAGCTTCCAAGACAAATGAGCTTGGGGACTTTGTAAATAAAATTGGTGCAATGGAAGTTTTCTCAAATGTTGCAAGACTTTTGAAAAGATTACTTGCGGGTGAAGATAAAAATGAAATTCTTTTTGATGATTTAGTACGTGGTCTTAAGGTATTAGAAAAAACAAGTTCTAAAGAGGAAATACGAAATGTAGAGGTTTTACTAGTCTTACGCTTACTTCATCACTTAGGTTATGTTGGAGGAGGGGAGGCCGTAGGTGAGTACGCCGTATCTCCATTTGAAGATGAATTGGTTTTTCAAATTTCTAAGAATAGAGCTAAAGTACTAAGTCATATAAACAAAGCATTACGTGAGACGCAGTTATAAAATATGATACAATATAATAACTATGCCACCAGAGGATAAGGAGAAATTAAATAATGTAGAGAAATTAAAGAATAAGATTTTTAGTAAAACTTATTCAACTAAAATCCAGTATCATGACGGTTTTGTCGTTCATGAGAAAAAAGAAATTCCTGAAAATTGGGTAAAAGAAAATGAGAAAAAGGCAGAAGAAGGTAATTTCTTTACTAAGAGTTCAGCATTTAAAAAATTCTTTATTTTTTCTGTGGCTTTTTTTGTTTTAGCAATAGGATATGTTTCTTATGTTTTCTTTTGGGGTAGTAATACTGTATCAAATGATAATATAAGTATTGCTATATTTGGTAATGCATTTACTGATGGGGGAGAAGCATTACCACTACAAATTGAAATTATAAATAAAAATAGTACAAACCTAGATTTAGTTGACCTTGTGGTTGAGTATCCTAAGGGTTCTACTGGGGACTTATCAGAAGAAACTGAAAGACAGAGAGTGACTTTAAATACAATTGCATCTGGTGCTATAAGAAATGAAAATATAAACGTGGTTTTATTTGGTGAGCAAGGAAGTGTCCGACCTATTAGAATTACTCTTGAATACAGAATAGAGGGGTCAAACTCCATTTTTGTTAAAGAAAAGTATTATAGTGTGACCATAAATTCCACCCCGATGAACCTTTTACTAGATGCACCAGAAGAGATAACTCCAAATCAAGAAATAGTATTAAATGTTGTGGCGTCTTTAAATACAAATAGAAAATTACCAAATACACTTTTAAAGTTAGATTATCCTGTGGGTTTTCAATACAGCTCGGCAGAACCCATGCCTACATTAGGAAATAATGTTTGGACCCTAGATAGTTTGGCTCCCGGGGAAGAATTTAAAGTTTCTATTTCTGGGTTTATGGTTGATGTTTTTGATGGAGAAGAAAAAACTTTTCATGTATTTAGTGGCTCTCAATCTAAATCAGATAAATCTATAGTAGATGTAGTTTATAATTCTATAGCACATACAGTTTTAATTCAAAAACCTTTTATTGATGCGAAGTTATACATTAATAGTGTCTACAGTAAGGAATATGCTGCATCTTCTAAGAGTATAATTAGAGGACAGTTAAAGTGGACAAATAATCTTGATACGAAAGTTAATGATTTGAGTATCAGAATTAAAATTTCAGGAAATGCCCCTAATTTAAAAAGTATAGATTCTCAAGATGGTTTTTATAATTCTGCTGACGATATGATTATCTGGGATAAAAATTCTATAGAAGATTTTGCAGAAATTGAAGCTGGTGAAAATGGTTCTGTTTTATTTAATTTATCTCCAATCTCTTTGTTTTCAGCGTCTTCAGGGTTATTAAAAGATCCAATAGTAGTCATAGATGTATCAGTTACAGGCAAACAAGCATTACAAGGAAACTTATTAAAAGAATTATTTAATTCTGAATCTAAAAAGATTAAAATTATCTCAGATGTTGCTTTTAATACTAAGGCTTTGCATTTTTCTGGACCAATTACAAACACCGGCCCTATCCCACCGAAAGTAGAACAGGAAACAACTTACACAGTTGTTTGGAGTATTACTAATACATCCAATAACATATCAAAAGCCGAGATAAAGTCCTCGTTGCCATCTTGGTCAAAATTTATGGGTGTTATATCTCCAGAGAGTGCAGATGTGACTTATAATTCTGCTACAAAAGAAATAGTTTGGAAAGCCGGAAGTGTTGCCCCGGGCACTGGCATTACCGGCCCTACTAAAGAAGTAGCCTTTCAAATTGCTTTTTCTCCTTCATTTTCTCAATTAAATTCTGTGCCTATTTTAATTAACACTGCTTCTTTTAAGGCTCATGATGATTTTGCGGGTGTAGATATTAGGCAAGATAAAAGCTTCTTAAATACTTCTCTGACGGGAGACTCGGCTTTTCCTAAAAATGGTGCTAGAGTAGTAGAATAATATATGGCAAAAGAAATAGAGAAAAATGAATTAATGGAAAAAATAGTGTC
>JAUPWJ010000004.1 GCA_030916575.1 Patescibacteria group bacterium
ATGGCATACAGCATTAAAAGAAAGGGGTTATCCTGTATTTACTACATATAGATATGACTCTAATAAAGAAGTTGAATATATAACTGACCTCCGTCGTGGAGGCACGCACAAAGTTATTGATTTTTGTAATGATAAAAGTAATTACGAAAAAATTCACATCTCAAATATGGAAGAACTAGAAGCTGATGTGAAGAAACTTTTGGACAAATCTGCAGATGATGGATTGATCATAAATGAACCCAATATATTTTTTGACATTGAAATTAGCACAGGGATTACGAAAGTGCTTCTTGGTGACTTAAGAGAGCTTGGATATGAACGTTTTTATGATGGTCCTAGGGCTTCAAGAGAAGAAGTTTTTAATCATAACCAAATGATCTTGAAAGATTATATTGATAGACTGAAGAGTATTATGGTTGAAGCAATATAGAGCTACCCGAACATCATCCCAAGTTCGGAGCATCGTTGACAAAACAACTAAAATATGTTATCAAATGATGGTAACAGTTTTTTGAAAATTGGTTTTGTGATGATTATAGGAGATTTGAAGAAGTCTTTTTTAATAATCATAAAACCTTAATACTATGACAAAAAAATATCGTCTGGGTAATCAACCAGAAGAGTATGAATTAAACACAAACTACTTAGGATGGACTCCTAAAAGTTTTACTGAATGGCAAGATTGGATTTGGGAAAGGGGAAGTATGCGCAAATCTAAGCTGATAATTACAAGTCCTGATAAAAGTCAGGAAGTTGATTTGGTAATGCACCAAGTAATTATTAAGGACGCATTTCCTTTGGCTTTTTTTGGAGAAGAAAGGGCAAAACCTTGGCATCGTTTCTGCATTGTTTCGTTAGAAAGCGATACATCAGACGAATTTATTATTCCACTACATTAAATTCAGTTAAATCTAAAATCATTCGGACATGAAATTAAGTTATGTAGTTATCTTTGCTATATCGGTTATGGCGGGATTTATATCCGTTGTGTTTTTTGACGGAAAAGGAATTTACGCATCTGTGCTTCTCACTCTTCTTTTGGTAGTTTTGAAAGAAACTGCCAAAAAACCTAAGGATATTAGTGTCGTAGAAAAGTGGGGAGAGTTTCTTCCAAGTAAATCTGGTGTTTACTGGGGCATTCCTAGAAAGCACTCTTACTTTGACAAGACTTCTGGTAAGAGTAGCATGGAAGATAGCCGGACATTACTAGAAAAACATGGTTTTACTGTTCTGGGTATTGCTGACCAAGTGATATACTCTGTTGAACCACCACTAGGCTGGAGAAAAGAATCAATCAGCCATTTGCATACTTATATATATGATGATAAAGGAGACGTGAAATTATTTGTTTTCCGAAAAAATGACATCATGAACCTCTCTGATTATAGAGGTTATGTAAGTGAGTGTGAGAGTTAACTTTTGTTCACCTAATAAGAAATCGTGAAGTTTTACAAAGAGTCTGTTGTCTATGACGATAGGCTCTTTTTTATTTCGTATTGACAAAATAGGTTTTATATTATAATGTAATTTTAATTATAGACTCTTTGAGAAATATTTTGAGAGGTGAGCAAAGGGGATTATGACTCTTTTGTTCACTTGTTAAAATTATAACTATATGGGTAAATCATGGTTAGCTTCAATGGAAAGTATGGATTCAGTATTTAAGCGGGCAAGTTCTCACTTATCTGAGACTCAGATATATTCTTTAAGAAGGGCTGTAACATTATTCCTATCGGAATGGTTAAGCTCTTACGCACAAAGAGAGGGGGAAAAAGACAACACTCAAGCCATAGAAAGGACTAGAGCTCACATCTTAGAGGCGGACTTCGATACCTTTCGGTCTGTCAAAGAGAACGAGTCCAAATTCAGGGAATTAGGTTTAGCAACTGATGAAGATTGCAAAAACCTAAAAGTAGTCATAGGTTTATTGAAACCTAGACTTGAGTTAAGGTAATATAATTTCATAAATAAATAGCCATGAGTTCAGAAAAGTTAAAATTTGAATGTATTCCTTGTAAGGCCTCAGGAATTTATTCCGGTAGGTGTGAACCAGAGGGAGTTGGTGTTATATGTACCCGATGTAAAGGTGAGGGGTATGAAGAACTTTCAGCTGACGAAGTTGTAAGTTACAACAAGCCTTTTGTTGAAAAGAAGATAAGGGGGGACATTATTCTCGTTGAGTTCCGTATGCAATACGAGGAGTTTGTAAAACTTCCACAACATTAACAAAAACCATTGTATGTTCCATGAGTGGTAGTAAGTTAAGTGAGAAAGGATAGAGTATAACCAAGCTTTATCCTTCTTTTTATTTATGATATCATTTGTATATGAAAAAAAATATAATTATTTCAATATTAGTAGTTTTGGTAGTTTTAGTGGCTGGGTATTTTCTTATTGAAAAACAAAATTCTCCCGTAGATGAAGGTTATCAAGGAAAAATAAATATTAATGAAGTTTGTAATGGTGCCTTAGCTTATATGACATTTCCTGATAGTGCAAGTGCAGAAGTTTTTTTAGAAGAATGTAGACTAGGTGAACATCCAGAAGTGATTGAAAAATTCAAAGCAGACATGAACTTAGGAGCTGGAGCTGAAATATAAAATTTAAAATTAAAACAAAAGCCCCGAAAGGGGCTTTTGCACTTTATGAAGTGTTTATATTTATATAAGGAGTATAATTAATATATTACTAATTAATCATTTATTTTTTATGAATAATGATAAAAAAATTATGTGGATTTTACGTATTGCCGTGGCAGGTGAATTTCTAGGTCACGGAATGTTTGGAATTTTACATAAAGAAGAGTGGATAGGCTGGGTGCAAAGTTTATTAGGGGTCGATTTAGCTTTAGCTACTACTATTATTTTCCTTGTAGGAATCATGGATGTTGCATTAGCTGTTTTAGTTTTAGTAAAACCAATGCGTCCGCTTTTACTCTGGATGGCATTTTGGGGTTTTTGGACTGCGATTTTGCGTCCAATTATGGGCAAGCCAATTTGGGATTTCGTAGAGAGATTGGCAAATGCCGGAGCACCTCTTGCTCTGTATTATTTGATGAAGAAAGAATAGTTTAGATTTTCTAAATTATTTTAAAAAAATTCAGCCGTCATTTCACTATAGGTGATGGGACGGCTGGTTTTGTGCAATCTTATGTTTTAGTCTTTCTTAAAGATTTGGAAAATATTACGAGCGTGTTCCTTAATATCAGGAATAGCTAGAATAATTATCCCAATCAGGATTCCGAGCACGACTTGGCCGTGCAAGGGAATCAAAATAGTTAGACTAAACATAAAATTAGATTTTTAATTTAACTTATTAGACCTAAGATATATTATATCATATTGATATTGAAAAGTCAATGGTATAAAAATCCATATAATACAGTATAATTAAGAAATCTTATAAATAACAAAAAATATTTTTATGGCAAAAAGAAGTACAACAATAGGTTTAAAAAAGAAATCTCGTCGCTCACATAAGACTAAGAA
>JAUPWJ010000021.1 GCA_030916575.1 Patescibacteria group bacterium
AAGTTAGAGGAGTGAAGGCTATTTCAACCAATGTTTTGAAAATATAGTTAGAAACTATAAGGGTTATCAGAAGAGGGAAGGGTAATATTCCCAGAAAAGCTATCAGAATAAATAAAGTACTATCTATAAATTCTCCCACCATAGTTGAACCAATTGTTCGCATCCAGAGTTTCTTGCCTTTTGTCCATAATTTCATTTTTGCGAGAATGAGAGAGTTTGAAAAGCTTCCACAGGTATAAGCCACAAGACTTGCTAGGACTATCCTAGGTGTAAGTCCGAGTATTGCATCATAAGCAGCTTGATTGCCCCAGTCGGGAGCTGCTGGGAGCTTGCCTACAATTATAAAAACCACAGACATCATTAAGGCAGAGAAAAATCCTAGCCAAATCACACCGCGGGCTTTTTTGTAACCGTAGACTTCAGTTAGAATGTCTCCAAAAATGTAACTAAGAGGAAAGAGTAGAGTGCCACCATCAAAAGTAAACCAACCTAGGTCTACTATTTTTGTAGAGGCAACATTGGAAATAAGAAGAACTGAAACAAAAAAGACACTAATGGTGCCTAAAAATTTATAGTTTTTTTCTATTGTATTCATTGCGGAGTTCCTCGTGTTAGAACCTTTCACTGACAAGCCCTGTAATGTTATTTTTAATAATTCTATATTATCATAACAACGCTCCTCGTGCGAACTAAAAAAGTGACAAAAGTGACACTACTTCGATATATAAAGTTACATATAAATGTCACTATTTTAGACACGATTATGCTATGAATCCCTAGTTCTGTATAGACTTAGCAAGACTACTATTCTCTGACATCATTGGTATATGGAAACATATACAACAGCTAGAATTAATAAGGAAATATTGATTCAAGCACCAAAAATCAAATATGTATTGTATGCTCGTAAATCTACTGAATCAGAAGAAAGACAGGTTCTTTCAATTGATTCACAAGTTAAGGAAATGCTTGAATTGGCAGAAAGAGAAAACTTGGAAATTGTAGAGATAAGGCGAGAATCTCATAGTGCTAAAGAATCAGGACAAAGACCT
Organism: Patescibacteria group bacterium; assembly: GCA_030916575.1. GTDB lineage: Bacteria > Patescibacteriota > Minisyncoccia > Phycocordibacterales > UBA9973 > UBA9973. The sequence continues at coordinate 1,053 of JAUPWJ010000021.1, forward strand.
ATCTACAAAGAAATTTTAGAGGACGTACGGCGTGGACGATTTAATGGAATCCTCACTTGGGCACCTGATCGTTTAAGTAGAAATGCTGGTGACCTTGGAAGTATCGTTGACCTCATGGATCAGCAATTGCTCATGGAAATTCGTACTTATGGACAGCAATTCAAGAATTCACCAAACGAGAAGTTTCTTTTAATGATTCTCTGTAGTCAGGCAAAACTTGAGAACGACAACAAAAGTGTAAATGTTAAACGAGGCTTAAGAACAAGAGTAGAGATGGGATTATGGCCTGCACCTGCACCAACTGGGTATTTAAAAGAGAAAAGAATGGATAGAAAATGCGAAACATTAATTGATAGAGATAGAGCACCTACAATAAAGAAAATGTTTGAAAAGGTAGCCTATGAACATTGGAGTGGTAGAAAAGTATACAATTGGCTTCGATTTGATTTAAACTTTAGAACAGCCTATGGGAAGAAACACCTAAGTCTAGGTAATATATACAAAATACTTGGAAATCACTTTTATTATGGAATCTTTGAATATCCAAGAAAAAGCGGTAATTGGTATACAGGAAAGCATGAGCCACTTATTACTAAAGAACTATATGACCAAGTTCAAGTACAAATACGGAGCCAAGTACTTCGGATAGAAAACAAAGAATTCGCTTTTACTAAAATGATGACTTGTGGATTATGTGGTTCTGGTATTACTGCTGACGAAAAATTCAAAAAGCAGAAAAATGGGAATGTTCATAGATATGTATATTATGGTTGTACTAAATCTCAAAAAGCTGATTGTAAGTGTGGCTATATCGAAGAAAAAGATATACTCAAACAATTTGAAGAATTAATTGAAAAGATAGATATTAATGAGATTCAGATTAAAGAAAAAATTAAAGCAGATGTTGAGAAATTCACTAACTTACAAAATTTCTTTTTAGGGATAAAAGAAAAACCAAAAATATCAAATATTGATATTAGGGGTTACGCTAGATACGTCTTAAGAGAAGGGAGTGATATTGAGAAGAGGGAGCTACTAAGTTGTTTGAGGGGAAAGATTTCACTCAAAAACAAAAAAATTACACTATCAAGAGAATAATTGAAATAATCACAAAAAAATTGTATTATATGTATATGGAAGAATATCCTAAAAAAGAAGAGGTTAGTAATAAAGGAAAAGAAACAAATATCCCTAATTTGCAAGATGGTAAATCCCAGCATCAAGAATTTTTTAGTAAAGTTCAAAGATACTATAATTCTGAAATAGAATTCCAACAAAAAAATGCAAAAGGAGATGAAGATTTTGAATATATTGAATATTTAAATAATAATAAAAACGCACTCAGTTCTTTATTTAATGAAAAATTATTTTTAAGAAAAAAACCTGAAGATTTTGCTGTGGCTATTTCCGATTTAGGTGGCCAAATGTCTAATTTTAATCCTTTAAATTCTAAAAATAGTAACTTACCAGAAGATATTCTGAAAGATTATGAAAATAAATTTTATGCACTAAAAGATATTTATATGAGAGCATGTAGAAAAATTTACCCACATATTAATTTAAATTCTACAAACGACCCAGACTTTTATCCTCTAAAATCATTAAACGACAGTAAGGCTTTTTCAAAAAAATCTCAAATAAATTTTATTAATCATACCATTGACACATCTTCTTCATCTTTGAGAGCAACTTCTTTTGAGAACTTTCAAAAAATGGATGATAATTTTGATAAAGTGAATAATGAACTCTTTAGGCATAATGAGTCTATTTATAAATTATTTATATTGAAAGATCAGCTTCAAAAAGAACTTTATGGTAAGTCTGACATCTCATTAAATGATTATAGAAAAATTAATTCAATAAAAGATGATATTGTCATACCAGAGCAGAAAGAAAATAGTACTGTAGTTTATGAAGATATAACCGAAAATAATTTTGATAAATATTTAAAGGAAAACAAAGAGATATTTTTTGATGAATCTAAATACAAGATAGAAGTTAATAATAATGGTGATATTTTTATTAATAGGCCCATATCAGTAAAAGAAGCCCTAAAAACAGCGAGAGAAGCAACAACAAATAATAATGTTAATACTGGAATGATTAAAACGAGAATGTTTTCTGCCACTAAAGAATTATTATTTACCGATGCAAAATGGATTATCAAATCTTCTGCTCGTAGACCAGAAGATTCTGAGAGACTAAAAGAAATTAACGAAATTAAAGAACTACAAAGAATAATAACTGAGACTAATGAATTTAATGAAAACATAGGAGGATCTTTCCAACTCTTAAATGATGTCTTTTTAAGAGAAGTAGAAAGATTAAACAAAGAGAAAGAACAATTTGAAAAAGATAATAAATAAAACAAAAAAGAGTGGATATCCACTCTTTTTTGTTTGCTAGTAAGATTTTTATAAACAACACATCTCGTGCTAGCTGTCAATGGCGGAGGCGGTGAGATTCGAACTCACGGTGCCTTGCGACACTCCTGTTTTCAAGACAGGTGCACTAAACCACTATGCGACGCCTCCAGTATTTAATTATGACAACAAGCTGAGGAATG
>JAUPWJ010000005.1 GCA_030916575.1 Patescibacteria group bacterium
ATTTACTACACCCAGGACAACCGCAACGAGAACTGCTGTCCAGAATGTATCTACAACGACACCTGGAAGGATATATGCAGCAATAAAAACAGAAAACCCATTGATAATTAAATATGCAAGTAAATTCATGCTAAAAGGTTAGCATAAATTGAGTCCCGCATCAAGTAAAATACTGCCTATTATTTTTAACTTTTAAAAAATTTTTTAAAGGAAGAAATAATTTGGAGGGTAAGTCTTCAATTGATATCCATCGAATATTTATATATTTATCTGGTTCAGTTATTTTAAAAGTATTCGAACTAACAACAGCGGTTAACCAAAGAGTTACGTAGTGTTTTTTTTCAGTTTTGAATACATCACTCGTTAATGCTATAAAAGACGGTTCAACAATATTCAATCCAGTTTCTTCCAAAACCTCTCTTTTGGCACACTGTTCAGGACTTTCACCATAATCTAGATTCCCACCAGGAACAGACCATGTATCTTCACCGTGCGCTCCTTTTCTTTGACCAATAAGAAATTTATTTTCATATTTTACTATGACTCCTACACCTACACGAGGATAAGAAGGGACATCTTCAATAAAACGAAATCGAGGGTGTGGTTTATTGTCAATTATTACATTTTCATGGAACATAACATATGGCCTAGCCCACAACGAATTTTTTCCAAAGTCTTTATTTTCATACAGTGCCTTATATACCACGAAATCGTCAAGGCTTTCACTATGTTTTGCAGTTCCTAAAACTTCATAGTCGTTCCCTTTATAATGACGATATAATCCTTTTTTAATTTTTTTCATTGAAGACTTCATTTAATTCTCAATCTTTCAGATTAACTCTCAATGCTATAAAATAAAGACCTGTATCTATAACCATGAACTATACTTTTTTTCAAATAATGAAAAATGGAAGTAAGACGTATTTTTATACTACTCTTTTTTTTCCAAAAAATATACGTAAGGATGTCTTTACGTTATACGCGTTTGTACGAACTGCAGATGATTTTGTTGATTCTCTTCCACAAAAGAAAACAGACTTTTTAAAGTTCAAAAATTTATGGCAAGAATACCTTAAAAAAGGTGTTTCAGTAAATTTCATCTTAAACTCTTATGGGAAATTATCCGAAAAGTATTCATTTGAAGACAACTGGACAAAAGATTTTCTCAACGCAATGGAGAGTGACTTAAAAAAAGTAAGTTTCAAGAATCCTGATGATACAGAGAAATATATGTACGGATCTGCAGAAGTTATTGGACTTATGATGGCAAAAATTCTTAAACTTCCTGATCAGTCGCTTCCATATGCTGCTCTTCAAGGAAAAGCAATGCAATATCTTAACTTCATCCGTGACATTAGTGAAGATAATTCACTTGGAAGACAGTATTTCCCTGAGAGTATTTTAAAAAGGCACAAGCTTTCAAATCTCACACATGAAAATGCCCGAAAAAATCCAAATGAATTTTGTATATTCATAAGAGAAGAAATTAGTAGATATAAAAATTGGCAAATGGAAGCAACGAAAGGATATGTTTTTTTACCTACTCGCTACAGAATACCTATTAAAACTGCAGCAATGATGTATAATTGGACTTCAGATCAGATATATAAAAACCCATTTATAGTTTTTGAAAAAAAAGTAAAACCGAGTGCTTTAAGAATTGTTTGGAATGTTATAAAGAACACTATTACCGATGGAAAAATATTTTAAATTTAAAAAAGAAATTATCAGTAATGAATTTGTTTCGTACCTAAAAACAAATAATAGCGCTTTTGAAAATATAAATTTTTTCGGTCCTGATCTTTTAAATAGACTTGAGCATTTTGCAACGAATGGCAAAATGATAAGAGGTGGACTCGTCCTGCTTGCTCAAGAAATGTTCTCAGAAAAATATACCCCAGATGGAATTAAAGTCGCAATTGCAATTGAATTAATGCACACTTCACTTCTCATCCATGATGATATTATGGATAATGATTATACTCGTCGTGGAAATAGGACTATCTTTGCTCAATATATTGATTTTGCTGAAGAAAAAAAATTATCAAGTCCAGAATCGTTTGGTATAAATATGGGTATTTGTGTGGGAGATATTGGCTTCTTTCTTGCATTCTCACTTTTTTCGCAACTTACTGCTCCTCCCGAGACTAAATCTCAACTACTATCTTTTTTTAGTAAAGAAATGATTGCAGTAGGACTAATGCAAATGCAAGATGTATATTTTGCCAGCAGTAATTCAGCTGTGAGTAAAGAACAAATACTCTCAATGTATAAGTACAAAACCGCTCGCTATACATTTACCCTTCCTCTCGTCTCTGGAGCAATTCTCAGTGGTCAACCAATTTCAAACATTGCTTTACTTGAAAAACTTGGTGAATCACTCGGAATAATTTTCCAAATTAGGGATGATGAAATTGGGCTATTTCAAACTGAAGAAGAGATAGGCAAACCTATTGGCTCTGACATTAGAGAAAAAAAGAAAACACTATTCTATACAACTCTTTTTCAAAAAGTAACTGAAGATGAAAAAAACAAACTCAATGATATTTTTGGATCTCAAGTTATTACTCCAGCTATGGTAAGGTACGTGAAAGAATTAGTGATTTCATCTGGGACTTATGCTGTCATCTCAGAATATATTACGGAACTATCACACTCAGCTAAAAAAATAATTGATGATTTAACAATCAACTCTGAATATAAAATAATACTTAATGAACTTCTTATATATAATTTAAAACGATCATCATAATGAGAAAAAAAGTTGTTATCATTGGCAGTGGAATAGGAGGACTAGCAACTGCAGCAATTTTAGGAAAAAAAGGTTATAGCGTAGAAGTTATTGAAAAAAATAAAAGTCTTGGCGGACGCTGTAACATATTAAAGAAAAAAGGATTTACCTTTGATATGGGACCTTCATGGTATCTCATGCCAGATGTATTTGAACATTTCTATAAATTACTCGATGAAGAAGTTAAAGATCATTTAAAACTTCTTAAACTCTCACCTTCTTATAGAATATTCTTTAGTAATAAAAATGCTCCCATTGATATTTACTCTCAACTAGAAAAAAATAGAAAAACTTTTGAATCTTTTGAAAAAGGTAGTATGGAAAAAATTAAAAACTATCTTTCCACAGCAGAAATGCAGTATAAAATTGCAATCGAAAGTTTCATGTATAAAAATTATAATACGGTTCTTGATTTTTTCACTTTTGACCTCATGACAAAAGGATCTAAATTATCTGTTCTTGAAACAATGAA
>JAUPWJ010000022.1 GCA_030916575.1 Patescibacteria group bacterium
CGGAGATGCAAAGAATAAAAAATCAAGAATATTTGATCAAGAATATGAGGCTGTTTTTGATAGAGAAAAAATTTCTGCTAACTATGTACTTTTACCATTTATTATCTATTCAGAAATTGAAAAACAAGTAAAATTATTAAAGAAAGAAAAACGCGAAATACTTAATGAAAATATTCAGAAAAAAATTGATAAATTTGAATCTGAAAAAGAATATCTCCTGCACTCTCAATACTACACATTGCTTACTTGTCGGTTCCTAGCAATTAATAATAGAATTGAAATAAAGTACGAAAATCTAGATAAAATAATTAATCTTATTAATGAATCAAATAAATTAATTTTAAAAATAATAAATAGTGATAAATATAAAAATAAATATCCAGCTGAAATTTTCAAGCAAAACATGTTAGTGGATGATATTATTGAGGAGCTAAAAATAATAATTTAGAGAAGTGTCTAATAAAATTTTAAAGCTAAATCCTGATGAATTTGAGATGGAGTGTACATCTGTCTGGGCTTTTCCTCGTAGAGGGAACTGGGCGACACATAAATCTGACTGGCGAGGGAATTGGGCACCAGAAGTTGTTCGTAACTTAATCCTTAGATATTCAAAAGAGGGAGATATTTTACTTGATCCTATGATTGGTGGAGGAACTACCGCCATAGAAGCAAAGATTTTAAACCGGAATATTATTTGTTCTGATGTAAACGACATTGCCTTAGAAAGAACAAAAGAATCTTTGAAATTTAAAGTAGATAATAAGTCTTGGCAAAAAATTGAAAAAAGAGATGCCCGTGATTTAAGTAAGGCGAAAGCAGAGAGTGTTGATTTTATTCTTACTCATCCACCATACGCAGATATTATTAAATACAGTGAGGGAAAAATAAAAGAAGATATTTCAGGAATTCATGATATTGAAAAATTTTGCGATGAAATGAAAAAGGTTGCCGATGAACTCTATAGAATTTTAAAGCCTGGAAAGTTTTGCGCTATTTTGATTGGTGATACGAGAAGAAATAAAATGTATATACCTCTCGCGTATAAAGTAATGCAAAAGTTTCTGGACTCCGGGTTTGTTTTAAAAGAAGACATAATCAAGCGACAGTTCAACTGCAAGGCGACAGGGTTCTGGGTAAATAAATCAAAAGAAGCAAACTTCCTTTTGATAATGCACGAACATCTATTTATTTTTCAGAAATAAATCATTAAAACAATCTCCAAAATCCCCAGCTTTGGGGATTTTGGTTTTTGGGATTATACTTTGTTTATGACAAAGGGGGCGAAAATTATTATTGGAATACTTTTACTACTTTTGGTGGGGGCTGTTACTTACTATCTCACAGTTCTTCGATTTGAAAGAGTCTCATATTATGGAAGTGAATACGATGAATCAGAGGTTGCGGTAGAAGAGTCTTGTAATGTGATGGGAGTAAATTTGCATGGAGAAATATTTACTTATGTTCCTTACGAAAATGAAGACGGCGACTACGCTTCAAGTGAAAATATTTTAAGTTATCTGCAAGAGATTGAAGAAAGTCCTGAATATGAGAGTATAAAAGCTGTTTTGATAGAGATTGATTCTTATGGTGGATCACCTGTGGCATCAGAAGAGTTAGCTAATAAGATAAAAGATTATAAACTACCAGTTATCGCGATGGTAAGAGAAGGCGCTACATCTGGTGCTTACTGGGTTGCAAGTGCATCGGATAGAATATTTGCTTCAAAGATGTCAGATATTGGAAGTATCGGTGTGACGATGTCGTATCTAGATGATTCTAAATTAAATGAAAAAGAAGGTTATACATGGAATAGTTTAAGTACTGGAAAGTTTAAAGATTCTGGAAGTGAACAAAAACCTTTAACAAAAGAAGAGAGAGCTTTATTTGAAAGAGATTTGAATATTATTCATGAGCAGTTTGTAAAAGCTGTGGCTGAGAATAGGGGAATGTCAGAAGAGAAAGTGCGAGAGCTCGCAGACGGATCTTCGATGCTCGGAGAAATGGCGCTAGAAAAAGGCCTGATAGATGAGATTGGTTTTATAGAAGAAGTAGAAGAATATATAAAAATAAAATACGGAATAGAGCCAGAGATTTGTTGGTAGGATTAAAATATAGAAATGAAAACAATTCTAGTCGACGCTATAAATACATTTGTTATAAAAGATCAGGGGATTGATCAAGAGATGTTTGGTATTTTGCAAAGTTTTCCTAATCGGAAAATTATTTTAACCAATGCTGATGACGAGCAAATGAAAGAATTTGGCTTAGGCGAAATGCCTTTTGAGGTTTTTAGTTTAAAACACAATCCAGATAAAATTGACCCGAAATATTATGAAAAAATGCTTTCGCATTTTGGTTTGAATGCTGAAGATGTAATTTATTTTGAACACAACGCTGACGCTGTAAAAAGCGCGCAGTCTGTGGGTATAAAAACACACCATTTTGATAAAGATAAAAGAGATTTAAATGCTTTGAAAGATTTTTTAGAAAGATAAATTTAATACTTCAAATTCAAACCGCCCTGGACGCATTGCGCCAGGGCGGTTTTCCCATGCGCGATGGGTGGTGACGAATGTGCGAAAGCTGGGATAGAGCTATCTTGATTTTCGGACTTAGCACTGGCGGACTTAGTACCGCTCGGGGCCTGACAGCTTTATTCTCAGGGGACTTATCCTCTAACCGTTTGCACGGCTTTGGGCCCACGACGAGACAGCTTTCTCTAGGTCTGTGTATATTGTATCAAATAAAAAAATAAAAATGAAAAGCGCCATCCGGTGAGGACGACGCTTTTGCGAAGTGGCGGTCTGGTTCTACCAGTTACCGCGTTTCTTCATGATCTTGGACGTTTGGCTGCAGCTGGTGAATCCGTTGCCTTTGCAGGAAGCACAGGTTGCGGACAGCAGGGCAACGATCATCGCGAGGCTCAAGAACTTTTTCATGGTAGGTGTGGTTTTATCTGTTCTTGTATATAATAGCATATTATAATCATTATGTCAAGTATATAAAAATAAACAACATCTTATTTAAATTTCTGCGTTATAATATATTCATTAAAAATAAATAAAAATATTATGTCAGGAGTGGCATAGTTGAACTTATTTATATTAATGGTATAATGATTGAGATATGAAAAACACTTTTGAACAAGGAAAAATAAAGGTTTTGGTATACAAAGAAAGAGAAAACGATATTTGGTATGCCACAGCTCTTGAATTTAATCTCACAATAGACGGCACAGATAAATCTGCCGTATTTGTCGAGCTTGATCAAGCCGTGCGAGATTATCTGGTATCTGCTAAAGATATAGGTGACGTATCTCTTTTAAACCAAGAACCAGATCCCGAGCTTCTGTCTATGTGGAACGCCAATATTAAAAATTCTTCAGAAGAAGAAAAAACAGAAGCACTATCTCCATACATTACCGCTTTTGCTGGACTCGAAACATTATCTTTTGCCTAATATGCCACGCGGTTTAAATAATTGGACTTTTGCAGATGTTTCTAAATTCTTAAAAAGTCATGGATTTATTCAGCACGGAAAAACAAAAGGAAGTCACTTTCATTATAAAAAAGTTTCCAAGGAAAAATCTTATTTGGTTATTGTTGCTTTTCACGGAATGAAAAGTATTCCAAGGGGTACAATGAACTCTATTGTAAGGCAATCTGGTATTGATAAGAAAATTTGGGAATCTTAAAAAACAACTCTAACAAAACCCCGCTCTAAAGCGGGTTTTTGTTTTATATAATTCTTTGTGTGATAAAATATAACAAAGGTTAAAAACGATTTTATTAATTAACAAAAATATTATGTCAGGAATAACAATAGTTTGGATTGTTTCAGCCCTTCAAGTTCTTATCGCTTTGGGTCTTATAAACGTATGGCTGGTGCGGTCACGACGCGCGACCAAATACCGCGGAGCTGACGCAAAAAATATGAAAGAAGAATTTTCTGCTTACGGA
>JAUPWJ010000023.1 GCA_030916575.1 Patescibacteria group bacterium
AAAATCATTTATTTCATTACTCAAGAATTATAAAACTATTAAAAAAACTTAATCAATCATTGGCACGTTATAAACCCTTTTGAATTCGTCTTTCCAGAGTTTGATTTTACACTCTGCATTATTTTTAATTTCATTATTAGTCGTTGGTGAGAAGTTAACAGCTTCTTGCAAGCGTTGTCTCACTGAAAGCGAGCTGAGAACTGTCATGGAATAAAGAGATAGTGCTACTCTTTCATGTTTCATACTTGATACTTGATTAAATATGCCTGTACTTTGAGGTATTGAGTACTCGATATAGGAAGGGGGGTATTCAGGGAACTCGATTGGTTCTTGTTTACCAAGTGAGGCAAGAGCAACAATATCAGAAAAGACATACTGTCTCATATGAGAAGTTATGGGAGCTTTGAGAAGGAGTCCACTGAGTCTATGAGAAATCCTTTGGATGTCTTCTGATTCATCTCGTGTAGTGAGTAATTCAATTGCCTCATCAAGCGACAAACCGTCTTGAAGAAAATAGGGGGGAAATGAGTCGTAAAGTTCTTTTAATTCTGCATTTAACTCTGCAGGAGTTGATTCTTTTTCGAATTTTAATTCTCGTGCTTCTATCATGCGCACAGTATACACTAATAGAAATTGATCTCGGAGCTAGAGTTTCATGAAAGAAGGACCTTCTCGATGATACTCACTCTCCATAATTTCTTTTGTGATTTCTTCAGTATCAGGATAATATCTATGTAAGTTAGGGAGATGACCAAGTGCTTTTTCTTCTTCTCCTTTTTCAACATTATGTCCAAAACCCATAAAGTTATATCCTATATCTCCACCAACCCCAAAAAGTTTGACATTGGCGTTTTGATGACAAATGTCATTTCGGATCTGTTCATAAGGTCTAAAGATAATGAAGTTGAGCATCGTGTAAATATATGGCTTCCATCCAGCTTTTGACATCCCATATGCTGCACTCATCATTGTTTGTTCAAGAACACCAATATTGAGAAATTGATTGGGAAATTTTTTGATGTATTCCTGCATGTAAGTAAATCCAACGTCTCCTATTATTAGAATCACGCGTGGATCTCTCTCTGCAAGCTCTTCCATTTTTTGAATGAAAGGTTTTCTCATTTTAATTCCTCCATTCCTTTTGCATATGTTTCATCATCAACATTTTTGTAGTGGAAAACAAGTGAATCCTCCATGAATGAAACGCCTTTACCTTTAATAGTGTCACAAATAATTACTTTTGGACCTGTAGTTGGTTTGTGAACAGCTTTTTCAATTGCCTCGTAGTCATGTCCATCAATTCGTTCAACATCCCAACCCCAAACTTTCCATTTTTCTTCAAGAGGTTCGAGTCTGATAATGTCTTCTGTCCTTCCCATAGCCTGCCAGGTATTGCGATCAACAAAGACTGTAAAGTTATCCAAATGGTGATGTGCTGCAACCATGATAGTTTCCCAGGTGGTTCCCTCATTGAGTTCTCCATCTGACATAATGCAGTATACTCTTCCTGGTGTTTTTGCCATTTTTTGACCGAGTGCGATGCCAAGTGCGACAGGAAATCCATGCCCCATAGATCCACCGGTGGTCTCAACGCCTTCAACGCCAATTTCAACCAAATTAAGGTATGGTTTTTCTGGAAATTTATCTAAATCGCTTTCTGGGAAAAATCCTCTTCGAGAAAGAAGAATATATGTTGTTGCAGCAGCCCATCCTTTACTCCAGACAACTCTATCTTCAGGCTTGAGGTTTTCATGAAGTACGACTGCAAAATCTGTGAGGCTGAAGTTGCTTGCAATATGACTTGTTTGGGCTTTATGGATCATGGTAAGTGCTTTGCGCCTTACCTCTTTTGCAATTGCTGCGTAGTCTTTGAGCATACTATTATTATTAGCAATCTAAGATTGATCTGTCAATGAAGTATGAAATCACAGAGAGGGAATTAAAGTGATCGGTACATAGTCATATTTTATTCCAGTCGTGAAACAGTATGAACTATCGATGATATAATCATCATTATGAAGAGTACAGATATTATTAACTTTGCAAAGATAGTTGGGAAGTTAAAAAAAATTAAAAGAACTGGATGGGTTAGAGAAGGAGTTGTTGAACCTGAGAGTGTTGCCGAGCATAGTTTTCGATTAATTGTTCTTGCAATGACTCTTGGTGATTATTTCGAAGTTGATAAAGAGAAATTAATTAAAATGGCGATTATTCATGACTTGGGAGAGACGTCGACTGGTGATCTCGTTGTAGAGAGAGGGATAGTTGTAAATGATCTGAATAAAAGGGACAAAGAACAAAGAGAAGAAAAAGCTATCTCTGAGCTTTTTCAAGAATTTAGTCCTGACTATAAAAATATTTTCCGCGAGATGATAGAAAGAAAATCAAAAGAAGCACTTCTTTTTTGGCAACTAGATAAGTTAGAGATGGCGATGCAAGCAAAAGAGTATGAAGAAGAACAAGATAAAGTTTTGACTGAGTTCATAGAAAATGCCGATCATCATATTACAGATCCACTCCTGAAAGAAATTCTCCATAAATTATCTGAATAGATTAAATCATTTAGATCTTAGTAATTAGTTACAATTCATCATGATATACTAAAAAAGTCCTAGTGCAATGAAAAATTTTCTTAAAGTCCACTCAAAAAAAATTAACATAATTATATTTTTTTCTTTTCTTTGTATTCTGGGATTTTTATCCTATTCCTATCAAAACAAGGTATTTTTTATGAGTTTTGTTGATGAGCAAGATAATATAATTCTTGGAACATACTTACTTTTACATGAAAAACTTTACTCTGATCTTTTCTCTCACCATCAACCTTTAGGATATATACTCAGTGCAGGTATTCAGTATGTTACAGATCCAAACAGTTTGTATTTACTGATAAAACGTCATAGAGAAGTTGTGATTGCATGGTCTTTGATGTGGTCTATTCTTCTTTATTTCCGTTTTGGTAATAAAGTTATTTTGAGCATCCTTATATATGAATTAACAAAAATTTATATTTTCGGAAATTTATTTCTTGCAGAGTCTCTTTCAGTTTATCCACTCATGTACGTTGCGTTTCTTTATTTTTTAAAAAAGCCACCACTTACATTTAAAGAGTTTTTCTTTTTAGGAATATGTGTTTCATTTATAATCTTGCAACTTGCACCTGTTTGGCCCGTAACGATTTTATTAACTGTTTTAATTTTTATAAAATTTAATTTTATTAAAGAAAAGTTTAGAATATTTAGTTTTATTTTAGGATCGATACCTTTATTGTTTATCTCTCTTTTCTTCTTATCTCCTTATCATTATTTTTTTAATACTTTTTACATTAATTTTTTATTTTATATACCAATAACTAGTGATTCATCTTTTATAGTAGGAGCAGTTAAATCATTTTTATCACCTTTAATTGCATTATTCACCTCAGATAATGCAAATGCTATGACATGGGTCATAAAATCAATCTCATTGGCATTTTTGTTTTCTTCAGCAATATTACTTCGCTTTAAAAAATATAATTCTGTAGTTCTTGGAGTGGTAATTCTTGCATTAGCTAATATCCGATATGTTTCCCCTGGTTCAGAAATTTATACTGGTTTTCATATACTTCCTTGGTTTGCACTTTTTATCGTAATAACAACACATCTCAGTTTTGATGCGTTGACACTTGTGTCTCATCAGATAAAAAGAATTGGTTTAATTTTCATTCTCTTTGTCATTCCTATGCTCACAGCGGTGTATTTTTCAAATAAGATTTTGTTTGTACATCGAGATATTAAAACTGATCAATATATTAATTATTCTTCTCAATTCGATTTTGGAGAAGCAGTACGTATTATGAAAAAAGATGGTGATTCACTATTTGTCGTTCCTGATGAATGGTTACTTTATTGGCAGGCGCAAATACCTCATGCATCATTTATGGTTAACTACTATCAATGGATGGATAATGTGCCACATCTTCGAGAGCCAGTATTACAAATGTTTGAGAAGAATCCTCCAGAATTTTTTTATTGTGTAAAGTGTCAAACATACTCATTTGGCAAATATACCAAAGACTATATTATGGTTAGTAAGAATAACAATCCGACACCGTTATATGTTTTACCAGAAATATATCCATCTCTCACTAATGAACAAAAATTAGAGCTGGAGTTTTATAATTTTACAGTTGGTAATGAAATTAAAACTGATAAATAGAATTTATTTATAAAGTTCAATCTAATTTGAAAGATGATAGCTTAATTTCGTCATAAGAATTTTGATATAATTGATTAATGCTTATTTATTGGGATATTTATGAAATTCGCTCTCACGGTATTGCACTACATGGCGTCAAATTACGTGGAAGAATTCGTAAATTTACTATAGAGAACGAGGTAGCGTGTCTCATGGAAAATGCGTCAGATGAAGAAAATGTTGTACGCTTTGCAGTGCAAACTAACTCAAGTCCAAATCTGATAATTGATTTTGTAAAGAGTTTGGTCCCTGAGGTAGAAGTAGCAGAATCTTTAAAAAATATTCCAAATCCAGTTCTTTCTAAAATTAAAGTCAATGACTTATCTCGATACGATATCTAGTTATTTCTACCTTTATTAATAAATAGTTTTTTGATAGAGCCCAGTGAAAAGTCTTCTGTAAAAAGCAGAACAGCGATAAAGAATGTGCTACTTAAAACATATATAATAGCCATCACTGCATAGTTCAATTGAAGACCATAAATTATTGAAGCAATCACAACAAAGTTAAATAAAAATGCCACACTGGAATTAATTTGTAACTCTGAACCTCGACCAGGAATTTGATCAGTTCTGAAAAGTTGAGTGATTCCGTAGTTATATATGTAGTCAAAAGGATGCATAGGCAGTATGACACCAAAGAATGCAATGAGTGCAGCAATTGACAATATATATGGATTTGTTAGGATTACTCCGAGAACCACAAGTGATATATATCCTGGGTAACTAAAACGGATACCGTATAGAGCACTTTTTCTTCCAGAAGTTACTCTACATACAAACCACTTTGCCATCAATTGATTTTTTACTATTTTCATTTTTCCCATGTTTTGATGCTTATGTAGATAAATATATCACTTTATATAAATGAGGAGAAGATTTAAGTGACCCAAATATTTTTGAATTGGAACTAGATTCAGGTATCGTTGATACAATGGGAAAGCATATTGCAACCTGACTTTATTTAACTTCATTTGTTACAATCACAGTAATTAGAAACAAGTATGAGAAACAGTTTTTGTATACATTATTGACGCTCATTAAGGCTAGAAAATACGACAGCAGATGCAATAAATAGCCCTCCTAGAAGCTCTATTAATGTTAAATTTTCTGAAAGAAATAAAAATGCAAAAAAAGGTCCAAAGAAAAGCTCTGTGGAAACAAGAATACTTCCTACATTTAGGTTTGTATATTTAAAACCTACTAAGAAAAGATAAGAGATTGATAAAAATATTATTCCGAAAAATACTACAACCAATAATGCGCTCATAGGTAATAAAGGGAAAAAGTTTTCTCCTATTATCGCAAGCACTACCATTGCAACTACTATTCCTGTCAACGTTTGAAGTATTAGTAATCCAATTCTATTCGTTGATTTACCTACAATCTTTTGAAAAGATGAAGCAATTGATTGAAATATTCCAGAGATAATTCCAAAGACAAAACCTAGTTGAACATTAAAGTTCTGGAATGGATTCGTAAAAGCTACAACTGCTAATAAAACAAAAAATAAAGCTATTTTTTTATTCTTTGTAATTTTTTCTCCAAAATAAATTCTCCCTATAATAAATGAGGAAACAAGTGTGGCTAGGTAAAATGAAAATACAGCGAGGGATACACTTGTGTTAAATATAGATAAAGTAAAAAATATTACAGAGATTGGAAATGTAATTGCAAAAAGAAGAAGTGTTTTTGGTTCAATTTTATTGAAAGATATTTTTTGCCTTGTTATTAACAAAACTAAAAATGCAGATATAAAAGCTATCAGAAATCTATATTCAACGACTTGATATGGATTTAGCCAAGCTGAAAGGTACTTAGCGATTACTCCAGATAATCCAAATAATACTCCAATGAGTAAAAGGCTAAGAGGACCAATAATTTCTTTCTTCACTGTTAGTTTAGTATATCATCAGACAAGAAATTAATGATGAGCTTGTGACCCCAAGGGAATTTACCACAGGGGTACTAGGTATTTCATACCGTCGCGAAGATTAAAATTCAATCCTTGATGCCAATAAAAAATCCCCCAAGCAAATGCTTGCAGGATTTCTCAGTGAGCCATACGGGTTTGGAACCAGATAGGCCTTATAACTCACATTTCTAATCCTATAACTTCTGAGGGCAAGAACTGTTCCTCGCAAGAATTCACTTTCTCTCAAACCACAAGTTGCTCCCGTGAATTTTTATGTTCTTGTCCTCAAAAACAATTATATCACTGTCTCGCAACTGAGGCTAAATGAGACAAATGAGACACTATAAAAAGGGGTGTCTCAAATGGTAATGATGTAGTCTGATATATACAGCCTCTACATTGGAGCTCGTATCCTGTAAGTAATATTGTCAAGCCCCCCTTCGTGAAGATAATAGTCTCGCTTATATGTGTTCAAACTCCTGTTATAGATAGGCGCACCTAAATGAATTTGAACGAATTTCCCCTACAGAGAAGCGTAAATGTATTTTATTTACCATATTATTGGATTGTCTCGTTTATTATTGATCCATCTCTGAGTTCAATATTCCGCTCTGCTAATTTGGCATACTCAGGTTCATGAGTAACCATGATAATCGTTTGACCTTGCTTATGCAGATTCAAGAAAATATCTAATACTTTTTCTGATGACTCTGTATCTAAATTGGCGGTTGGCTCATCGGCAAAAAGAATTTTTGGATTATGAACTATTGAACGCGCAATGCTCACTCTCTGCTGCTGACCACCAGAAAGCTGGCTTGGCAGGTTGTCTAATCTATCTTGAAGGTCGACTTTGGAAAGTGCTTCTTCTGCCTTTTTTTGAGCAATGTTTTCATCAACGCCCTGCATGAGAAGAGGCATCATTACATTTTCCTTGGCCGTAAGCATGGGTAAAATAGCATAGTCTTGAAAAATGTAGCCTAAATTTTTCAATCTAAATGAGATTCTCTCTTCACTTGTTAACAGGGATGTATCGACGTTTTCAATCAAGATAGTGCCCTGATTGGGATTATCTAACAAGCTGAGTTGATATAAAAGCGTGCTTTTGCCTGATCCAGACATGCCTGTGATGGCCAGAAACTGGCCGGAGGGCACTGAAAAGCTGATTTTCTTCAATGCGGTAAGTGTATTATCACCAATGGTAAATATTTTTATAAGGTTGTTAACTTTAATCATAGTTTATCTGCCTAAAATTGCGTCTAATGTATTTTGCTTGGTCACCATCCACGCCGGAACATAACCAGAGATAAAAGCAGTAACGGTCAAGATAAGGCCACGAATGATAAGTCCGTTTGTTGTTATCGCTAATTTCCCTTCAGTGACTGGAAATTTTAATGGATGGAGATCAAACCAGGGAGCAAGAAACCAAATAATAATAAGGCTGGAAAATAATATTCCAGAAAGTGCATAGAATAGTGACTGAATGACGTATGAAATCTCAATGGCGCGTGCTGATATCCCAATTCCCTTCATAATACCTATATATTTTCTTCTAGTGATGGCATTAACGAAAATCACAATAAAAATTGTAATCGCACCTACAATCAATGAAATTACTCCTACAATATTACCGAGTATTGAAAATGTTTTTTTCATATCTGAAATAGCCTTTGGCAAGGTTTCTTCTGCCGTTTCCACAATAACGTCGGTGCTATAAGAGAAATTATCTACTATATACCCCTGAGCTTCTTTATTGTCGGAACCCTGATTCAGTAATATAGCTATTTCGTTGACATTAAGACTTTGATTATTTGTTAGTGCCCGCATAGTGCTCTCAAGTATAAATATGCGACTGTCCACAGTGCTATTTCCGGTATCAATGATTCCTTTGACAGAAACATCTGTCTCCGTTTTGCCGATCATCAATTTTAATCTAGATCCAATCTTCACTCCTTCCAGACGTGATTCAGTTGAAGAACCTTTGGAGTATTCAGCTAACAAACTTTTGCCTACGATAATTCCCTCAGC
This sequence comes from Patescibacteria group bacterium, assembly GCA_030916575.1. GTDB lineage: Bacteria > Patescibacteriota > Minisyncoccia > Phycocordibacterales > UBA9973 > UBA9973. The sequence goes on from JAUPWJ010000023.1 coordinate 8,176, forward strand.
GTCATAGTCGCTCAAAAATTCCCCAGAAATTAATTGAGAGGATAATCCGGTAACTGCATCTTCTTCGCCCGGATTAATCCCCACCAAAGTGCCACTTACCCGTTGGCCAATTTCCGTATCTTTAATTTTTACTTTGCTTTCGTTCTCTAAGATTGCCGCCACGGTGTATCGTTTTGATAAAGCCTTGTATGAAGGTAAGCTTTTAATAACGGAGTCCAACATGCTGGCTTGAGATATTGAGGTATTCTGACTGACTGGCTTGATTAAAATGTCTGAAGAGTAATACGTTTTAAACGAGTTCATCATCCCGTCAGCTAAACCAATGAGTATACCTCCCATTAAAACCATATTGAAGAAGGTCAGAGACATCACAAAGATAATAAGCGCTGTTGACCAAGGATTATTACGCTTTAGCTCACGAAGTGCTAAAAATTGCCCTACTGTCAGATCTTTTTTAAGTTTGCTAAAACTGGTTCGCATTTTCATAAACTTTTACTGTTTGGTCTTACCAACACTGCCGTTTTGCTATCCAAACCGGATACTATTTCCACCTTAGCAAATCCCTTTTCTCCCAATTCCACTGGAGTTAGAGCTCCATCGTCACTACTTGCTTTTTGGACGTAGGCTTTTCCATCTTGATAAACTATCGCACTTATAGGGACGGCGATGGTATTTTCTTTACGAATTAACTCAATCGTAGCAATCGCTGTCATATTGGGTTTTATCTCAGTTAGCAAATCAATAATTTCAATTTTCGCTTCAAAAGTGGTAACTCCACTAGTAACGGTTCCTACGGAATCAATGTAAACGATCTTTCCAGAAAAAACCACATCTTTCAGCGCATCAAAAGTTATATTCACTTTTTGTCCGAGTGAGACTTTGGGAGCATAAACTTCATTTACAAACACCGTTAATAACGGTTCGTTTTCTAACGCATCTTCATGGGCAATCTTGGCTAGGCTTACTTGTGCTTGAGCAGCGACAATAGATATATTTGCTTCTTTATATTTAGTTTCTGTTGACCGAAAATCCTTCTCTGCTTGAACAAGTTTCGAATCAATACTTAGTTTTTCTAGAGTGGTGTAATCCTCTTTGGTAGCAGGATTAGTTGTGTTGTCATTTTTATAATTGACTCCGTTCTCGGCATCAATTACTGTTTGTCTTTTCAACCACATCGTGGCATCTGCCGCATCTTTATTTTGTCTAGCTGTGACAAGCGCGCTAAGCGCACTTTGGTATGTCGCATAAGTAGTTGCTTTTTCCGTATCAGTTGCCGTTTTATGGTAAATGCCACTCACCTGAATTGTTTCGAGAAAAGTTTCTTTCTGCGCGGTATACAAAAGGCGTGTATCGGGTTTTTGTAATACAAAAAATTTTAATCCCAAAGCTACTATAATTATTAATATGCCAATTATGTAGGCTTTGCGTATCTTCATATTATTTGGTTTTATTTTGAGATTCTAATATATTGGTAAATATCCGTACTAGTTCTTTTAGATCCGCTTTCGGGATTGAAGCTAGAATCATATAGTTAGAAGATAGCATATTTTTGGTAAATACAATTAATTGTTTTTCACCTTTTTTTGTTAACGATAGTGTAACCATGCGCCGGTCTGTTTGATTGTTCTCGCGTATAACCAAGCCTTTATCTACTAAGCGGTTTGATAGTTGTGTAACAGAGGAAAAAGACATATTTAATTCACTGACCAATGATCCGACTGAAGTATTAGGATGCGTTTTAATAAACTTAAGAGCTTGAGTTTGTAATAAGGTCAGGGCTTTATCTTCAAAAGAACTAGACTGCTCGAGTAGTCGCCTCACCCTAAGTGCTTTACTCAAAAACTCAGTTAATAATTTGATATCAGCAACATTCATAATATACGTTAAATATAATTAATAGCATATATAATTAATATCATTAAGTAATATTACATGTCAATATATACTGTTTGTTGTCTGCAGTTTTACTTGTTATTTTTTGAGGTTTTATCTTTCTTTTAACCAGAGTCAAGATGAACTTCTTTTAGTTTAAACTTACATAATTCACTCAGAATTGAAAATAAATTGAGTATCTAAAATATTTGTATGAACCCAATGACGAGAGTTCGAACTTATTATTTGGGAATACTCTCAATTGCAGGAGGTTTTTACGCAGATTTATGATTGATGTTAGTTTGGTCCGAGAGTGGATGACTTTAGAATATATTTTACAAAATTAATTATTGATGAAATAATTCATTGGATACGATCTCTGATAAAGGTTTACGATCTGACTCTCGGGATTGACTTGGGGCTATCCGAGTATTCGGACTGCACGATTAGCCCATTATACCAAGGTATTCGTGATGCTGAGAACAACATGTTCTCCTTCGGTGACCCCACGGGAATTTACCCCAAGAGTACTTCTCACTTCGTGATGGCGCGAATAAGTAATATTCAAATTTCCATTGTGAAATCGCACAAAAAAATCCCGCACTTTGGCGAGATATTTTTCGTGTGAGCCATACGGGTTTGGAACCAGATAGGCCTTATAACTCACTTTTCTAATCCTATAACTTCTGAGGTCAAGAACAGTTCCTCGCAAGAATTCACTGTCTCTCAACCACAAGCTACTCCCGTGAATTATTATGTTCTTGTCCTCAGGTAGATTATATCACTGTCTCGCAACTGAGGCTAAATGAGACAAATAAGACAGTATAAAAGGTTTATACAGAGATTTCTTTATTGACAACTTTTCTTATGTTTGCTATAGTTTGCTTATAATTGTAGTAAATTATTTATGGATAATTTTTATACACCTGAAGAGATCGCCAAACTCCTAAAGGTACACCTTCAAACTGTACTGACCTATATAAAAGACGGGAAGCTTAAAGCAGTTAAGCTGGATAAAGGCTACCGAATAAGTGAAGCAGACTTTAAGAGGTTTGTAGAAGGTTCGCAGGCTGTTAAAACCCCCGAAGAGTATCTTACGCAGATGGGATACCATAAAAAATACAAAGCTTTTCGGAAAACATCAATGAAGCCAAGCTCTCCACTGGCTAACTTAATTCCTAATAAAGATCTGGAGTCCCTGCTAGAAGGATCTTCTGTCAAAAATAGGCAAGGCTATAGAGCATTCCCATTTCCATCCTTGTCTCTGATGGCAGAGAACGAGAAACGCCTACCCGATGGCATTTTATTGGAGAAGGAGGTTGCTTTTGCAGGTAACATGTTATTTTTTGCATTTGTTTCAAATCGAGGCGAAATCCTAACTGCAGAGAGCTTGTGGGAAGATGCGGAATCGTCAGATTTCCAAAACTCGATTGGTCTAATAACATCTATAGGAATAATTTATCGAGGTTTACTTTTTATTCCCCGTTACTATTCTGCCATTAAATATACTGGGAGCGTAAACTACGCATTCATAATTGATAAGCCCGCAGGAAGAAGCCTGGTAATGGACTCCAATCGTGGGAGATTATGGCGGGGTGGTTATATTGCGACTACAGAAGATCCTATCATTATAGAACGTGAAATTAATGCCTCGATGTCAAAAGAGGAAGCAATAAATACAGCCAGTGAAATGGTTAAAGATTTACTGTGGTACTTTAAATGCGATGACATTGGGGATCCGGTCATTCGAAATTTAGTTGAAGAGGCAGCGGAGAACATACAAGAATGAATGGGAATGATATCTCTTTCTGAAAAAATCATGAAGGACGATCTTCTTCCGGACGAGTTATTGAATTGATATGGCAAATTTAAGCAGTAATGACAAAGTAAAGTTAGAGAGACTTTTTGGAATGGGAAGTGGATATGTATTGGATTTTTCCAACCGTTCTTTTCAGGAGTTTATTATCACCTGTTGTAGGAAAGATATCTTCAATGAGCGTTATAATCAGGGATCAGGATCAAAAGCAAATCGTCTAAGGTTGTTTTGGAATATAGAACTAGAT
>JAUPWJ010000024.1 GCA_030916575.1 Patescibacteria group bacterium
GAAAGAAGCTTTAAAAGAAGTTAAAAAGATTTTTGAGAATATTAAAAATACTAAAAAACTTGGGAAGAAGAAAGTAGTGGAGAGTCAAAAGAGTCCGAAAGTTTTAGTGAAGTATAAAGATACAGACCAAACACACTTTGTACTTGGCATGCGTTCTTATGATTTATTTAATAAAAATAATGCGACCCTCTCCCTCCTCTCTGGAGTTTTGGGTGGGGGCATGAGTTCAAGACTTTTCCAAAAACTTCGGGAAGAAATGGGAGTAGGGTATTATGTCCGTGCTTATAATGACACATATACTGACCATGGATTTTTCCAAATTTCTGCGGGAGTTGATAATAAAAGAATAGATGAAGTCATAAATGCAGTTTTGGAAGAATGTAGAAAATTAAAAATTTATGAAGTGCCCGAAGATGAATTAGAAAAAACTAAAGAGTGCTTGATAGGGAATATGAAGCTCTCGCTTGAGTCATCTGATGACATTGCTAACTTTTATGGTGGACAAGAACTTTTAAAGAAAAAAATTGTACAAGCCTCCGAGAAAGCCAAAGAGCTTCGTAAGGTTACAGCTCACGATATTAAAGATATGGCAAATAAGATTTTTACCGATAAAAACCTGAATTTAGCCCTCATCGGTCCCTTTAAAGAGGAGAAAAATTTCTTGAAAAATCTCAAATTCTAACATTTCTAAAAATATCCTTTTGTATGTTATGATAAAGTTATGAATGACGATAAGGGCATGCAATCAATATCTATATCAACCGGCACCTTGCTCCGATTTATTTTCATACTTATCGGTATATTTTTAATTTGGGTCTTAAAGGATTTGGTGCTAATAGTGCTCACGTCCATCGTCATAGCTTCTTTCACAGAGTCTGCTTTACCATTTTTGAAAAAAATAAAAATTGACCGTGTGTTTGGTGTAGCCTTACTTTATATTTTTTCTTTTCTTCTTTTTTTGGGGATATTCTATGCTTTCGCCCCACTTCTCCTGACTGAAATTTATAATATTTCTATTTTACTTTCTTCATATGTGCCAGATTTAGAAATTTTGAATTACTTTAAGAGTGAAGAGTTTTCAGGTGCGAAAGATATAGTGGCTTCTTTTTCAGGCAATTCTATTTCACTCGGCAATCTTTTAGCGACATCAAAAGCATTTGTAACCAATCTCTCAACAGGATTTTTACAAACCCTATCTGTGGCTTTCGGAAGTATTTTCAATGTAGTTTTGATATTTATAATTTCTTTCTACCTCTCCATTCAAGAGAAAGGGATAGAAAACTTTCTTAGAATTATTATCCCGAATAAATACGAAGATTATTCTGTTGATCTTTGGCATCGTTCTCAAAAGAAAATCGCTCTTTGGGTTAGAGGGCAACTTCTAGTAGGTTTTCTTATTGCGGTATTGATATACTTATCACTCTCCCTCATTGGCATAGAATACGCCTTAGTTTTGGCTATTATTGCAGGTATTATGACTTTGATACCTTATGGTATGATTATTGCTGTTATTCCTGCTATTTCTTTCGCTTTCATCTCTGGAGGTATTACAAGCGCCCTTGTGGTGGCTGGTGTTTATACTATTGTAAGTCAATTTGAGTCATTCCTCTTTACTCCACTTATTATAAATAAAGTAGTTGGACTCTCTCCTTTGATGGTTATCTTAGCTGTTTTGGTTGGTTACAAATTGGGAGGATTTTGGGGTTTGATACTGTCAGTTCCTATTGCTGTATTTATCATGGAGCTTATGAATGATATAGAAAAAAGAAAAACTTTTATCAAAGAACAAAAAGGAAATCAAAATGGCTAAAAGTTTTTACATCACCACTACACTACCTTACGTGAATGCACCATTACACATGGGGCATGCCTTGGAGTTAATTCGAGCAGATACTATTGCTCGATATAAATACCTTGTAGGTTTTGATGTATTTTTTAATACTGGGACTGATGAGCATGGAATAAAAATATTTGATAAAGCAAAAGCAGAGGGAATGGATGTGCAGGATTTTGTAAATAAAGGTTTTGAAACTTTTAAAAAACAATTGGAAATGTTTGGCATCACCCAAGATGCGCATTTTATTCGTACGACTGATGTGCACCACACAGTCTCAGCTGAAGAATTTTGGCGTAAAGTTGCCGAGAATGGATATATTTACAAGAAAAATTATGAAGCGAAATATTGTGTCGGCTGTGAGAGTGAAAAGACGGATTCAGAATTAAATGATGAGGGGTTTTGTCCTGACCATCCAGGGAAAACTTTAGAATTAATCAGTGAAGAGAATTACTTTTTCAAATATTCTGCTTTCACAGATAAACTTTTAGAATTTTATGATAAGAATCCAAATTTTGTAGTCCCAGAATTCCGCTATCATGAGATGAAGAATTTTGTGAAAGGTGGCTTGCAAGACTTTTCTATCTCTCGTTTAAAATCCAAAATGCCTTGGGGCGTACCTGTGCCAGGGGACAATGAACACGTCATGTATGTGTGGTTTGATGCGTTGACCAACTATATCTCTACTTTAGGCTGGCCGGAAGATGGAGATAAATTTGAGAAATATTGGGTAAGAGGAAATCCTACACAATACTGCGGTAAAGACAACACACGCTTCCAAGCGACTATGTGGCAAGCCATGCTCATGGCAGCAAATATTCCAAATTCTCATCAAATAGTGGTGAATGGCTTTATAACAGCCGATGGTGGACTTAAAATGTCTAAAACACTTGGAAATGTCGTTGACCCTAGAGATATAGTCAATGAATATGGCACAGATGCTCTTCGATATTTTTTACTTCGTGAAATTTCCTCTTTTGAAGATTCACCATTTACTCTTGAGCGCTTTAAAGATGCTTATAATTCAGGACTTGCGAATGGTTTAGGGAATTTATCTTCCAGACTTCTAACTTTATCTGAAAAATATTTACCTGGTTGCCCAGAAATTCCTCCAAATTCTATACCACAAGAATTTTTTGATAGATTAGAAACTTTTGATATCAAACACGCGATGGATTTTATTTGGGAAAAAATCGGAGATTTAGATAAAAAAATTCAAGAAACAGAACCATTCAAATTAATTAAAGTAGATGAAGAAAAGGGAAAAGTTTTAATTAGTGAAATGATTATAGAACTTTATACTATAGCTCGCATGCTCAATCCTGTTATGCCAGAGACAAATGAAAAACTGAAAAATTTAATCAAAGCCAACAAAAAACCCGAAACACCTTTATTTTTAAGAAAAGAATGAAATGAAATTCATAGACATACATGCACATGTGAATTTTAAGGCTTTTGATGAGGATAGAGATGCTGTTATGGCGCGGGCAAATGAAAGTGGAACTATCGTTATCAATGTAGGCACGCAATTAGATACTGCGAAAAAAGCAGTTGAGATGACAGAAAAATATCCAGATACTTATGCCATTATTGGACTGCACCCAATTCATACTGGCAAAAGTTTTCACGATGAAAAAGAATTAGGCGAAGGTGGAATAGAATTTACTTCTCGTGGAGAAGTTTTTGATAAAGATGCGTACAGAGAACTTTTACAAAATCCTAAAGTAGTAGGCATAGGGGAGTGTGGACTGGATTATTATAGATGTGACGAAGAGTCTATAGAAAAACAAAAACAAGCTTTCATTGCACAGATAGAACTTGCAAATGAATTAAATAAACCTCTCATGCTTCATATTCGTAACAACCCTGAAGATAAAACTAAAAACGCATATTTTGATGCGTTAGAGATTTTGAAAGAGCATGCAAAAGTCAAAGGTGATGTGCATTTTTTCGCTGGTGGAATTGAAGAAGCAAAAGCGTTTTTAGATTTTGATTTTACTTTATCTTTTACCGGAGCTATTACTTACCCTCCGAAGAAAGACGGCTCTGGCACAAATTACGAAGAGATAATACATCAGACACCAATTGATATGATTATGACTGAAACAGACGCCCCGTATGTCTCACCGGTGCCTTATAGAGGCAAAAGAAATGAACCTATATATGTATTGGAGGTTGTTAAGAAAATAGCTCTTATAAAAGGATTACCCGAAGATGAAGTCGCAGAGACAGTAATGAATAATGCTAAAAGAGTCTTTGGAATATAGACCCCTTTACTTATTAAAAATCTTCTGCTAGTATAAGGTTCATGTCAAAAACAGAGGTAAAAGCTAAAAATACAGATGAAAAGGAAGTAGGAGATGCACGAGTTTACGAGCTCGGCTATCTTTTAGTACCGACAATTTCTGAAGAGAATATTGGTGCTTCATACAGTGCTCTTAAAGATACAATTGTAAGTATGGGTGGAGTTATGATTGCTGATGAAATGCCGAAAATGATGCCATTAGCTTATCAAATGGTTAAGGTTGTCTCTAATGTCCGCACAAAACACTTAAATGCATATTTTGGTTGGTTTAAGTTTGATATGGGACCAGAGGCTGTAATTGAATTGAAAAAGAAATTGGATTTAGATAAAGATA
>JAUPWJ010000006.1 GCA_030916575.1 Patescibacteria group bacterium
AGAAACAGAAAGTATAAAAGATACTTTAAAAATGGTATCCTCTAATACAATTCATATTGTTTCTTTTCAAGACGATGAATCTCTTGATATTTTACGAGGAATTATTTCCGGTTCAATTTAATTATTTTTTCCACTTTCGGTATTACCCTCAGTCACGGCTAATAACTTGCTAAGTTCTTTCACAAATTTTTTTGCATGTGACCGACTCATACCTATTCTTGAGACAATTTTTTTTTGTTGTTCTCCAAAAATTTTCTGAGTTATTTCTAACGTGACACCATCTTCATTTGTTGTCATAAAAATTCCATCAGTGAAAAGAATTGGTGTTGTGTCAACATTGAGATTAACAGATATTTTCTTCTTTTCCATAAAGTCACCTCCTTACCAACTACCTCCCCCGCCTCCGCCTCCGCCTCCACCAGAAAAGCCACCTCCAGATGAACCACTTGACGATGGGGTACTTGCCATAGCAGAAGAAAGCGTTGAAGAAAATGTATTCATGCTAGAGGATAATGTTGCTAAATGGAATGAAGGACCTGAATACCATGAAACGGACTCAGGCATCTGTCCTAGGTCCTTCATGTGTTTCGCAAATTTTTCAGTAACTCCAAAGGTAATTGCATATGGAAGCAAATAGTTAAATAAATTCTTTTGTTCATAATAATTTTGTCTATTTTTTTCTGAACCAGAGAGAAATCTTTTAAAGCCTCTCGCTCTTCTGTATAATTCTCTTCCATGTGCAGTACGTCTTGGCATCTTTTCAGAGAAGAGAAAAAGAAATATACATGTTATAAGCAGCGAAATACCGATGATAAAAAAATATGGGTTTTCTTGGGCAAGTCCCCCATAAAAGGTTGAAAAGAGTGCTATAAAGAAGCCAAGTATTGAAGAGATAACATATTTTGATCTTATTGATTCAGGATTATCAAAAAAGATTTCTTTTTTAACGATTTCCTCGTAAAGTTTTGTCTTAACAATTTTTAAATCATCATAGAATTTTTGTTTTAATGAAGAAAGTGAGATCTCATCACCGCTCGAGAATAATCGAGTAAAAAGTTCTTTTTCAAAAATTAAAAGTGATGAAGTATCGCCCTTCTTTTTTTTAAGGATATAATCTCGTGTACCAAACACCCATTTCTTTTCAACCTCAGTAATTGACAAGTATCCTTTTGTTGCAAGATCAATAAGTGTCGCTGTCACGTCAAGTGTGTCAGCTTTTTCATCCATGAGTACACCGATTTCTGCAGGAGTAAGTTTTTCAGGAGATTCGAACTCAACTACGAGTGTTTCCTTTGCGCCAATTGGTTTTATTCTCCCAGTTAGAGATCTATCAGTTATAGGAATATTGTTATGCCAATAATCTCTTCCATTGATATACCACAATAGCAAAATACTCCCGACTCCAATCAAAGACAGAAAACCTCCTAAAAAAAGTATGTGAGGTTGAGCTACTTTTTGTAGTAATGATTTAGGTTTTTCGATAGTTAAAATGGGGATGGTTCCTTTTGGAAAACTAGCTGCAATTGTGAGACCCTCCTGAAATGATAGTTTGGTAGCTGTAAATGTCAGCGTTTGAGGTGATATCTTTTCAACACTACACAGCGTTGTTGCTCCAAAAACTCCTTGATAACACGATGAATTTAAGAATTCACCCGTCTCAATTGTAAGTAAGCTAGACGCAGAACTTATTGGAACTTCCCAGTCATTTCCTGTAACATTCCAATAGAATTCATCAAAGTCATTATAACTGTCTAAAACTCCTTTTACTAAGTATGTAATGGTATATTTTTGTTGCTGTGAGATCGTTTTATCAGGATCACCAATTTTTATTTGAAGATGTGAATCATTTTTAGAGATAGCAAATTTTTCTTTTCTATCATTTCGTTCGACGCTTTGAATAGTTATTTCTGAATATCTTTTTTCATCTGACTTTGTGTTGTAAATGTAAGGGATATTTCTGTAAATACCATGTTTATTTAAAGTATTGAAGTCAACTGATATCGACTCTTTAATGAGAACTGTGCCAGATTTTTGAATGAGAATAGTACTATTAAAATCACGGATTTCCCATGTGTTTTGTGCAGAAACATGTGGAGTGAAATAGAGTAATAAGGAAATAAAGAGGAGAAGTATCTTCACAGAGGTAGTATACCACTCAACGCATTATTATGGAATTGATGTATTTTAGCCTCAAATGATGCTATACTATTATAGATGCAAAATATCATACGAATTATACGGATATCAAAGCCACTCCATCACCTTGTCTTTATTTTGGGTGTTTTGATTTTTTTCTCTGCAATATTGGGTCTCATTGCACCAATACTTTCAAAATTTATTGTTGATGAAATTGTAAGTAGAGTTCAGGGTCAAGGCGGAGATTTAGATAGACTTATATTTCTCATATTTCTTTCATTTCTTATGAACTTTATTGGTCTTGCAATGACGACAGTGAGCGAAAGAATCGGAGATCATTTTTCTGGGAGATTAAGAAAATTCCTAACTGAGAAATTTTATGATAAAACATTGACGCTTCCTCAATCTTATTATGATTCCGAAATGTCCGGTAAGATTCTCAATCAGTTAAATAGAGGCATAATTACTATTCACGGGTTTTTAAATACAGCAACAAACTTTATTCTCCCAACATTTTTGCAAAGTATATTCACTGTTATTATTCTAGCTTATTATAATTTGCCTATCGCATTTTTCACATTTATTCTTTTTCCAATCTATCTAGTGCTTAGTTATTACTCAACGGTAAAATGGGGTAAAGAAGAAATGCTTAAAAATGCTATTGAAGATAGAACTCGAGGGAGAATGCAAGAAGTGATTAGTAATATTAGTCTTGTAAAAAGTTTTACAGCTGAGAAAAGAGAGTTCAAAACTGTTGAACAAAATCTTTCGGATATAAATACAATTTACGCTCGTCAAAGTAAAACATTTCATATATTTGATTTTTTCAGAGGTCTTTCACTTCAACTAATTTTATTCGCAATAAATATTCTTGTTTTTTATAATACCTATCAGAGAAATTTAACTATCGGTGAAATGGTATTAATTCTTCAGCTTGTTAACCAAGCACGTCTTCCACTTTTTGCAATGTCATTTATTTTAACTCAGGTACAAACAGCAGAAGCAGGATCAAAAGAATTTTTTGAAGTCATCGAAGCAAAATCAGCTGAGAATTACCAGAAGAAAGTTCCATTGACACTCATAAAAGAACCCGAAATTAGATTTGACAATGTTTCTTTTCATTATGATGAGTCTCATAAAGTATTAGATAAAGTTAGTTTTGAAATTAAACGAAATGAAGCAGTTGCTTTAGTTGGGCATAGTGGTGCCGGTAAGTCTACAATTATTAATCTCATCTTGAAATTTTAT
>JAUPWJ010000025.1 GCA_030916575.1 Patescibacteria group bacterium
ACCTTGATGTAACGAATGGTGGTACGCTCTTGCAACGAAGTTGAACCAGAAGGGTTCGGCTTCTTGGCTTGTGCCGAGCGATAATGGGTAAAGGGTCTAGACCCTTTTTGGTGTCGAGCAACCTCGACTGGGTGAGCGAAGCGAGGGCAAAGCCCTTACCCTCGGAGAGCAAGTTTCAAAAGTATTTTGGTATAACTTGCTACGCCAAATAAAAATATGCTACAATTTTTACAAAAGGAGGGATTAAATTGGCTCATTATATGAAACACTCTAAAACTGCAATTGGGCATTTAGGGAAACATTACGAGAGAGGAAAAGATGAAAGTAGCGAATATGTGAAATTTGGCAATCCTGAAATAGACCCACAAAGGACACATCTTAATTACAATTTAGCACCACAACATAACCATATGGAGTTTATAAAACAAAGATTAAGTGAAGTTTATTGCTTAAATAGAAAAGATGTTAATGTAATGTGCAGTTGGGTTGTTACTGCTCCTAAGGATTTAGACCCAAAACAACAAGATGATTTTTTTAAAGAAAGTTATAAATTCCTTGAAAATAGATACGGAAAAGAAAATGTAATATCATCTTACGTTCATTTGGATGAAACCACCCCTCATATGCACTTTGCATTTATTCCAGTAGTTTATGATAAAAAGAAAGATAGATATAAGGTATCAGCTAAAGAAAGAGTAAATAAATTTGAATTAAAATCTTTCCATAGTGATTATCAAGAGCATTTAGATAGAGCTAATATCAGATGTAATGTTCTAAATGAAGCTACAAGAGAAGGTAATAGAAGCATAGATGAACTTAAAAGACAATCTGCAACTGAAAGATTGCAAGAGGTTAACGAAAAAGCTTCTAAAATCGTTTCTAATGCTTACAATGAAGTACAAGCTATAAAAGATAGCCTTATACCTTTAAAAGCTGAATATGAGGCAAAAAAGGCTTATGTGAGGGAAGCCGATAGAATATCTCAAGTGTCTATGATGTATCCAAGTGAAGTAAAAGTTACTGAGAAGGGTTTTATTAATAAGCAAAAGTTTGTAACTGTTCCAGCTAAGATGTGGGAAGCAAAACATATTTCAGCTAACGAAAAAAGTTATTTAGAAAGAGCAACAGAAAAATTAGATAAGAATATTAAAGAGTTTAAGAATACAAGTACAAGTGATAAAATTGAATCCCTTTCAAAACGTGTTGATGAACTAGAAAGGAAGAATAGTTCTTTATCTAGTGAAAATAGGAAATTAGAAGCTAAAATTGATAAGACTTATAATAAAATAAACAATGTATTAAATAGACTTCCAGGTAATGTAGCGGAGCAATTCATTAAAGCTTGGGAAGATTTAGCTAAAAATCATAATAGAAATTTAGAGATAGATAGAGGACGATAAAAATATCGTTAGGATCATTCCCTAACGATATTTTTTTAATTTATTAAATTACTCTTCTACAGTACAAGCAACTTCATCTTCAATGAATTGCTTATATTTAGTCATCATAATAGCCTCGCCTTTAGCTTTTTTATTATTAACTAACTTAGGACTAATCATAATAGCTCCAGTACGTCTTTGAATGATATTAGCCTCTTCTAACAATTTTAAAGTATCTAATACAACTGGTTTTGAAACTTTGGTTTTTTCAGCTAATTCTCTAGTTGTTATTATTAATGTGTTTTCTGATTTACTCATATTTTTCAAAATATATTTAACTACTTGCATTTTTTTATTACCTAAAGTATCTATTAAATTTATAATCTCTGCTAAATAAGTAATCATAAATGGCTCTGTTCTTCCAATAGGTTTAACAAAAGTATCAGCATTACCTATTTCTTCATATTCACCAGTTTCTTTATTAAATCTGTATATAATTTCAGTTCCTGTATATTTCATACTTTCTTTTCTACTCATTATTTTCAAGCCCCTTTATATCAATATATTAATATTATATTAGGTAATTTACCAAAAGGTCAATAAAAACTTGACCAAAAGATAAAAAAAACTTGACCAAAAGATAAAAAAAACTTGACCAAAGAAAAATCTTAAAACCATTGAAATAACTTGCTTAAATTAACTTTTTAAATTTTATCTCTCTTATCTATATATACATAGGGTTGAAAACCCTATGTATATGGACTTTGTCCAAACCTAGGAGGGTTTTACCCTCCACCCACAAGGGAACTCGTCCCCTTGACCCCATTTTATCACTTGCCGTTAGGCAGGAGGAACAACACCTATTGGGTGTTGCTCCTCTGGAGCAATAGTGTCTGACCTTCATTCCATCAATAGCCTTTCTCGGCATATACTCACTCGGCACAAGGCACTCGCTCCGTTATTCCAAGGTGCTATTGACTTCATTATCGGTCTTAGTGTACCATTGTTTTGGAACGATGGTACAAGGAGGTATATTTTAATGTCACCTTTTAAAAATCCATATAAATCAATGAATGAATTAGTTGAAAGTTTAGTCAAAGAAAATGAAGAACTTAAACTTAAATTGAATAATATAGAGGACTTTTATCAAGGAAGAATAAATAGATTAATTAAAAGATTTGAAGATGAAAAATCAAATGAAATTCAAGAATTAAAAAATGAAATTAAGGACTTAAAGTCAAGAGCATTAGTCAATCCTAAAAAAATAACGGATAAACAAGTGAATGAAGTTAAAGAGCTTAGGGCTTTAGGATTAAGTTATAGAAAAATAGCTGAGAGGACTTCGCTTGGAACTACTACTATTTGTAGAATTATAAATGGCGAATATGAATAATAGTGCAATTTATAATTATATTTTCCTTTTGAAATGTGTATAAGGAAATATCCCTAAGTAATATTAGGGTAAATACAGTCTTTCAGGAGGATATAACAATGGATAAAAAAGATAAAATATTCTTAATTTGTTCAATAATTAATACAGTTGTAGATGTTATAAAGCTATTTTTATAAAACCAGTAGTGGAATCAAGGTGGAGATTTTAAAAATTTTATGAGTGCTGCAACGCAGATCCGAAATAAAATTTTTAAAATACTACCTTGATGTAACGAATGGTGGTACGCTCTTGCAACGAAGTTGAACCAGAAGGGTTCGGCTTCTTGGCTTGTGCCGAGCGATAATGGGTAAAGGGTCTAGACCCTTTTTGGTGTCGAGCAA
>JAUPWJ010000026.1 GCA_030916575.1 Patescibacteria group bacterium
CACTCAAGTCGTTATTTGGAGTCAAAGTATAGTTTGCTCGAGTTGAAGTGAGGTCACCTTGAACTTCTTTTAAATCTAAGTTTAAGTCAGCGAGTTTTTTATTATGAGATGTAGTTAAAGTTTGTTGTTGTGTTTTAAGATTAGCGAGTGAAGTAGTAGTATTATCTGTCTGTTCTTCAATATTTTGTTTTTGACCTAAAAGGTTTTGGGAAGTTGTTGTTTCTGTATAAAGTTTTTTATGGGTTAGTTTTTCAATATCTTCTTTAAAGTCAGCCAAATTACTTTTTGGAATAACAAAGATAGCATGGCCATAATTTGTAGATACATTTAAATTATCAATACGGCCGTCTGCAATTTCAATAGCATCTTGTACACCATCCATTACATCTTCTACTTTACGAGTTTTTATATCTCCTTTATAACTTACTTTATTGAATTCTCTAGTATCAGTAATGTCTCCACTATTTGTGTTTGGGTAATAACTTGAATTATATTCTTTATTACTTTTTTTACTATTACTACCTGGACATTTTATCCCTGCACTTTCTATGCATGGTATTTGTATACTAGCAGAGTTGTTTGTTCCAAAAGTTTTTTGACGAATATACAGTGTTCCATAAGCTAAAAATCCTATTACTAATAAAATTATAACCCAGATGATTATTTTCTTTTTAGAAATTCTAATTACTTTTTTACTTGGTAAAGGGGAAACAGGTGTTGTATTTTCCATAAATTTTGATTTTGCTAAATCATGTCGCGAAAGTCGATTGGATCGCGACGCTATTAATAATATATAAATTATTATACTATAGTAAGCTTTCAGGGTCTATGGAGACGATAAAGGGGGATTGGATACCTGAAAGTAGGCTATGTAGGTTCTCATCTATAGACGATGAGTTGGAAAGCTCAGGCAAAGACCATTTTTTTATATCTAATTTTATAAGGGCATTGGTAGTGTATTTGTCTTTTTGCTTAGCTACGAAACCACTAAAGATATCTATTTCATATTCGGCAAAATTTTCAGCTAAATACTTTTTCGCTGTCGTTGTATCTTCTTTATTTCCCGAAAATGTTATTTTAATAAATCTTTTATATGGTGGGTAGCCGAGAAGTTTACGGTCTTCTAATTCTCCTCTAACAAAAGAAAGTAAATTTTCTTGTTCTATTGCAAGTAAGGCCGGATCCTTGATATTTTTTGTTATTACGATTAATTTTTCTTTGGTTTTGGAAATTATGGAGAATATTAATTCAATAATCTTTTCACCCATTTTAAAATTCGGTATAGACCAGAGGGAATCAAAAGAAGCAATAATAGAAAGTGGAACTTTTTCTTTTAAATAAAATAGAGCCATTTGAGTGCCGATAAGTATGGCTCCTTTGTTTTCTTCAAATTCAGTGATTATTTTCTCTGCTCCTTTGGCTGAATCAACTTCCTCTTTGTCTAATTTAAATATTTTTGACTTTGGAAAATTCTTCTTTATTTCTTCATACACAGCGTCATTTCCGATACCGTGAGGGAATAAATTCCAACTCCCACAAGTAGAACACCTTGTTTCAGGATCTTTTTGGTCTCCACAACGATTGCACACAAACATCCTCTTTTTACCATCTCGAGATAAATAAAGGACAAGCGGAGCAGAACATTTATCGCACATGACTATGTCATTACAATCTCGGCAAATAGTCATCGTGGCTAAACCTTTTCGGAGAGAAAAAATAAATACATTTTGATTTTTATCTATAGTTTTCTTTATATTTTCAATATTCTCAGTTGTAAAAATAGAAAACTTTCTTTTATTTCTTTCTGTAATTCTCTCCATTATTTCAACTTTACAATCTTGATTAATACGAAATGATAGTGGAGCTATGTCTCCCCAGTCATCTAATTCTTTTCGGGCTACAGTTTCAAAACGAAGCAAGGTGTCACATAGTATGAGTTTGGCATTTATCTTTGATGCAAAAATTTCTACAAACACTCTTAAATCAAAATACGGAGCGTATTGCATTTTGTAAGCACTAGAAGATTCATGTTCTAAGATAATTGTCCCGAAGTCATAACGCGGAATTGATAGATACGGTGCAGTGCCTAAGACCAAGACCGGATGCTCCATTTCCACCATAGTATTGATTTGTTTTAATACTTTTTTTGGACTTTTACCACTAGAGAATGAAAATATGAATTGTTCTATGCCTTTTGATAATATATTTTCAAATTCATTTACATCGTGCTCTGTCGGCAAGACTATGAAAATGGATTTTTTTTCAGCGAATGATGCCCGTATGAGTGTTTTATAAAATGAAATACGGTCTTCAATATCTGCTTGGAAAAGTAATTTTTCTGTTCTTATACCAGCCGATACAATGTTTTTCTTATCTTCTCTTTTATTTTTTAAAACAGTATTTGAAATACTGTCGTAATTTTCTGTTAATATTTTAGGTATGAGAGAATTAAAGGCAGTATTTTTTTTAGATATGAAGTATTTACTTGTGGAGAGTATTGCATTTATGTACTCATTTCTCCAAATAGAATCTTTTTTAACGTCAATTATCTTTTTTAAGTTAAAATCAAGTTCCTTTACTTCACCTTTGGAATTACTGGCGTCTTCTACTGAGGTGACTAAACCGAAGATTTTTTTATTACGCAAAGTTATTTCTACAATATTACCCAAAGTCACATCTTTTGAAGTAAAATAGGTCAAATCCTCACCAATGGGGCTTTTAGTGAATGGAATAACGGACAGGATTTTCATT
Source organism: Patescibacteria group bacterium (assembly GCA_030916575.1). Taxonomy (GTDB): domain Bacteria; phylum Patescibacteriota; class Minisyncoccia; order Phycocordibacterales; family UBA9973; genus UBA9973. Next base: position 2,752 of record JAUPWJ010000026.1, read on the forward strand.
TTATAATTCTAGCATAAAATGTGTTATATTATTTCATATGGAAAATATCCAAATTTTAATAGTGGATTACGGTTCTCAATACACTTTGGTGATAGGCCGAATGCTTCGTGAGCTTGGTATTCGTAGCGTTATATTGCCTCCAATTAAAGCTGATATATGGTTACAAAAAAATACTCCAAAAGCTGTGATTTTGTCTGGTAGCAATTGGAGTGTATACGGAGAAAATGCTCCTAAACTTCCAACTTCGCTTGATGTAAGAGGTGATAAGTATACTATTTTAGGAATTTGTTATGGTATGCAACTTTTAGCCTATGTTGGCGAAGGAAAAATAGAAAGACCTCTTACTCAGCGTGAATACGGTCCTAGTGTTGTGAAAGTAAATACAAATCATCCATTATTTAAAAATGTAAGTGAAGAAACAGAAGTTTGGGCAAGTCATGGAGATACAGTGTTGGAATTGCCAAAAAATTTCTCTCCTATTGCAACTTCAGAAGGAATAGCGGGAATGACAAGTGAAAATAATAGAGTAATGGGCGTGCAGTTTCATCCAGAAGTTGTGAATACAAAAGAGGGGAAAAAAATGTTTCAAAATTTTATTGAACTTTCAAATTGTGTAGTGGATTGGAGTCCTATGGATTTGATACTTCAAATTCAAAAAGAAGTTGTAGGTATTGTCGGATCTGAAAAAAAAGTAATACTAGGTGTATCTGGAGGAGTGGACTCTACTGTGCTTGCTGGAATACTTGCGCCAGTTTTAGGTGAGCGACTTGTGTGTATTGGTATAGATACAGGCGGGGGAAGATTTGGAGAAATTGAAGAGTTGAAAAATAATGTGACGAGTGCTGGAGTAAAGAATTTAAATATCATAGAAGCAAGTGATGAATTTATAAAGAATGTAGGCACTACCATAAATTCTGAAGAAAAAAGAGCGAAATTCAGAGAAGTTTATAAAAAAACATTTGATGAACAAATTTTAAAACACGGAGCAAGCTTTATGCTTCAAGGAACATTGGCGACAGACATTATAGAAAGTGGGCAAGCTGGAGAGTCTGCAATGATAAAAACTCACCATAATGTTGGACTATCGTTTGAAGTTGAAGATTTGCATCCACTTAGACATTTATTTAAATATGAAGTGCGTGAATTAGGTAAGATGCTTAACTTGGCGCCGTCAGTATATGAAAGAAATCCTTTTCCGGGGCCGGGATTGTTTTTGAGAATAGTTGGCACTCCAGTCTCAAAAGAAAATCTTGAACTTGTGCGAGATGCTGATAAAACTGTATCTGATATTTTAAAAAGTCGTGGTTTGGACAAAGAAATTTCTCAGCTCATCGTTGCCATGCTTGGTATAAATTCTGTGGGTGTGAAAGGAGACGAGAGAGTGTATGGACATTCTCTTGCTGTGCGTGCAGTGCAGACTGTAGACTTCATGACAGCTACTGGATATCATTTTCCACCGGATGTCATAGATGAGATAACCAGTGCCTTAATAAAACACAAAGACATCGTGCGCGTATTTTTCGACATGACTCCAAAACCCCCAGCAACTACGGAGTTTGAGTAAAATGAAAAAAGAAAATTTTTACATAGGTATAGATATTGGTGGAACTCATGCCAGGATCACAAGTTTTTCTTCCTTAAAAGAACTAGAATTTAAAGGTACTAAAATAATCACCTTAACTCATAATTTTGAAAATGATTTTAATGAGATACTAAAAACAGTAAAAAGTATAAAAAGTAAAGATATAACTGCCATAGGGGTTGGACTTCCTGGAGTATTAAATGAAGAAAAAAATTTATTAATTTCAGCCACCAATATTCCTGAATGGGTTAATTTTGATATTAAAAGTAAACTTATACAAATTTTTCAATGTAGAGTCTTTCTTGAAAATGATGCTGTTACTTCTGCATTGGGTGAAGCATTATATGGCGGAGTTCAAACAGAAGATTTTATCTACATGATTTGGGGTACTGGGATTGGTGGTGCAACTGTGGAATTAAAACCAACTTTAAAAGTTCAAAAATTAAGTGCTGAAAGTTATATTACTGACTTAAGACATAGTCTTTATGGTAAGTTTTTGTTAGAAAAATATAATAAACCACTTAGAGAATTAGAGTCTGAAGAATGGAATGAGGTTATGTTTAATTTCAGTAAATTAATAATTCATATTTCAGATAATTTTAAAATAAAAAATATTATTATTGCTGGAGGAATAGCTTTAAAACAAAAAGCTAGATTAGAATTACTTGCAAAAAAATTAAAAGAAGAAAACAATATAAATTTAAGAACAACTAACTTAGGGGATCATCATACCTTTGGTCTTTATGGAGTTGCTGGTTTTTTAGCTACAATAATGGAGTTTGAGTAAAAGATTGACTAGATTTACATAGTTGCTATACTTTAATCGTGAATAAAACGACACAAAATTTTAATTGTTGTTGCCCAGCTTTCAAGCGAGAAAGTTGGTCTTTGTGTTGTTGATACTAAGTTAAAATCCCCATCCAAGATAAAAACCAGCTTTCTAGGCTGGTTTTGTTTTTCTTTAAAAAACAATATCTAGTTCTTTAACAATTAAAAACACTCCTAGGAGGGAGTTTATTATGAGTACCACAATCACAATCAAGATTACACACAATTATGGCACGGAAGAAACAGTGTTAACTTTCGTTGACGGAGTACTTGTAAAAGAAGTTTTACCTCAAAAAGATACTCCGTTAGTGTAGTTTAAGTCGCAAGACAAAAATTTTAAATGCTGAATTAATAAACCAATTCAGCATTTTTTTATTTATTCCAATCTATAGTATGTTCACGGCTCGGGCCTGTGCCGACGGAGACTATCTCTGCTCCTAGATTTTTTAGTTTATTTTCTACATATTCCATATAAGTTTTTAACTCAGGTGAAATTTTACTTTTATCTGTGACTCCGAAATTTTCTTGTCCCCAGCCTGGTAAATCTTCTGTCACAACATCTGTAATTTCAGCTAGACGAAGAGGGAATTCTGGAGTATTTTTCCCATCTTTAATATAACCAGTGACAACTTTCACTTTATCTGTCGGACAAATATCAGATTTATTTATAAAAACTTTATTTACCCCTGATAGTTTGATTGCATATTCTAATGCGAATAAATCTAGCCATCCACACATACGAGGTCTGCCAGTTGTGGCGCCAAATTCATGTCCAGCATCTTGGAAAAGTTTTTCTACAGCTTCATCTTTGATTCGAGCAGGGAAGTTACCACCGCCTACTTTCGTAGTATAAGCTTTCATTACTCCGTAAATATTTCTGATGTAAGAGTGTGGAATACCTAGGCCTAAGCACATGTTTGCCGGCAAAGTATTTGAACTTGTCACATTTGGATAGTCTCCAAAATCAATGTCTAGCATTAAGCCCTGAGCACCTTCGGCTAAAATATTCTTACCAGATTCCAATCTTTCATGTATTAAATAAGACAAATCACATATGTTCATTTTTTTAAGTTCTTCTATTGCTTCTATCCAGTTCTTTTTGCTTTCTTCTATCTTATCTGTTGCAATTTCAAAACCGTATTCTTCTTTGTAAAGTTTCAAAAGATTATTATGAAACAATGAAAGCTTTTCTACTTTGTCATCAAAGTCAGCGAACATAACATCACCAATTAAAAGTCCTCGGCGTGCTCGAGAGTCGCTATATGCTGGTCCGATACCGCGTGCTGTAGTGCCTATCTTGCTTCCTGTGTTTGAGCGATATGCTTCGTCAGCAAGGTCTAAGTATGAATGCATATAAGAAACCAATTTCGCACGATTGGAAATATAAAGTCTAGGTGCAATATCAAAACCTTTTTCTTTTAATTCTTTTATTTCTTTTACTAATGAAATTACATCCACCACCACTTCGCTTCCTATATATAGCTCCATATCTTGATGTAGGCATCCTGAAGGAATTATGTGCCCGATGAAGCTTACTCCAGCAGAGTTTAAAGTATGTCCTGCATTCGCTCCTCCTTGAAAACGGGCTACACCAGAATAAACTTTAGATAAAAGTAAATCATCAATATTTTTTCCCTTACCTTCATCTCCCCACTGCAGTCCCACTAAAACATCTACGAAACCTTTTTTTTGATCGTTCATAATAATTTTTTATTTACTTTTTATTACTTCTCTCGACTATAATTAGGCGCCTCTTTAGTAATAATAATGTCATGTGGGTGACTCTCTGCAATACCCGAATGAGTTAGCTTTACAAATTTTGCATTCTTTTGAAGAGTAGGTATATCTTTTGCTCCGCAGTAGCCCATACCAGCACGAAGTCCTCCTATTAATTGATACATCACTTCAGCTAAGTCACCTTTGTAAGCGACTCTTCCTACAATTCCTTCAGGAACTAATTTCCTTATATCATCTTCAGCATCTTGAAAATATCTATCTTTACTTCCTTTCTCCATAGCTTCAATTGAGCCCATACCTCTATACATTTTATATTTTCTGCTATCTAATGTAATCATTTCTCCAGGAGATTCAGTGACTCCAGCGAAAAGGGAACCCGCCATGATTGAGCTCGCTCCAGCTGCGAGGGCTTTCGGAATATCACCTGCAAAACGAATACCTCCGTCAGCAATAATAGGCACTCCTGTGCCCTTTAGAGCTTGTGCTACTTCATAAACTGCTGAAAATTGAGGGTATCCTATACCAGCGATGATTCTTGTAGTGCAAATTGAACCTGGGCCGATACCGACTTTAACTGCATCAGCTCCAGCTTTTACTAAATCTTTCGCTGCTTGTCCTGTAGCAATGTTTCCAACAATTACTTCTAACTTAGGAAACATTTTTTTAACTTCTTTTAGAATAGTTATAACTCCTTTAGAATGTCCGTGCGCAGTATCTATAACGATGACATCCACATCGTTCTCTACTAATTTTTTTATACGTTCTTTCGTGTCAGCGGTGACACCAACTCCTGCACCTACGCGAAGCCTACCGAAAACATCTCGGCAAGAATTTGGACGAGATTTTACTTTCATGATGTCTTTGTAAGTAATAAGACCAACGAGTTTGAAATCTTTATCCACTAATGGTAATTTCTCAATTTTATTTTTTGTAAGTATTTCTTCTGCTTTTTTTAAATCTGTGCCTAGTATGCCAGTCACTAGATTTTTCTTAGTCATCACTTCGCCTACAGATAAATCTAATTTTTTCTGGAATCGCAAATCTCTATTTGTAATAATTCCTTTTAGTTTTTTATTTTCATCAATAATTGGTATTCCTCCAATTTTATTTTCTTTCATCAGGTGCACAGCTTCTTTTAAAGTTGCTTCTTCTGTCAAAGTTATCGGGTCATGAATCATTCCACTCTCAGAGCGTTTTACTTTTCTAACTTCTTGACCTTGAGCCTCGATGCTCATGTTTTTATGAATAATACCAATACCACCCTCAGCTGCCATAGCTATAGCCATATCTGCTTCAGTCACAGTATCCATCGCTGCAGAAAGTATCGGAGTATTTAGTTTAATTTTACGCGTTAGATTTGAGCTGATATCTACATCTCTAGGCAAAACATCAGAATAAGCTGGCACTAATAATATATCATCATAAGTTAGACCCTCCTTAAATTTTTCTTCATTTTTTGTGCTCATATATGTAGGCATAATAACATAAAAATTATTTAAAAGTAAATTGCCTTTAATTTCGGTAAAAATTTTGTTTTTTGGTTTTTGTGCTATATTTACTCCATGGGTATTTTTTCAAAGAAGTTGGGAATAGACTTGGGCACAGCCAATACTTTGGTCTTTTTACCGGGTAAGGGTATCGTCCTAAATGAGCCTTCTGTGGTGGCTGTTTCTGAACAAGATAATAAGATTTTGGCTATTGGAATTGAAGCAAAAAACATGATAGGTAAGACTCCAGAATCAATCATTACTTATTGCCCAATGAAGGACGGAGTCATAGCTGACTATAGAGTGACTGAAGCTATGCTGAAATATTTCATCAGTAAAGCCATGGGTAAATGGAATTTATTTAAACCAGACGTAATGGTCTCTGTGCCTGCAGGGGTAACTTCGACTCAAAGACGCGCTGTAGTTGAAGCCGCAATAAAAGCTGGAGCAAAGAATGCATATGTGGTGAAGGAGCCAATTCTTGCCGCCATTGGTGCCGGTATTCCTATTTATGAATCCAAAGGTTATATGGTAGTAGACATTGGTGGAGGCACTACTGACGTCGCTGTTATTTCTCTCGGAGGAATCGTAGCTTCTACATCGGTCAAATGTGCGGGAAATAAAATTGACCAAGCTATTGCAGACTATATTAAGAAAACTTTCAACCTCGCTATTGGAGACAAAACTGCTGAAGAAGTGAAAATAAAAATTGGTGCGGCGGTACCTCTTGAAGAAGAACTTCGAGTGACAATAAAAGGACGTGACTTCATTCAAGGACTTCCAAGAAGTGCTCAAGTCGGTACAAATGAAATTGTAAAAGCTATTGATGCAGAACTTAAACAAATTATTAAAGCTATTAAAAGTGTCCTACAAGAAACTCCTCCTGAGCTCGCATCTGACATTATTGACCATGGCATTATTATGACTGGTGGAACATCCCAGCTTCGCAATCTCACTGATTTAGTTTACAGAAAGACAGGAGTTAAAGCAGTTGTTGCTGACGATGCACTTTATTGTGTAGTTAAAGGCACTGGTGTAGTTCTTGAACACTTAGATGTCTATAAGAGAACAGTACTAAGCAAAAAATAAAATGCTAAAAGAACATTTTGATAAAGAAAATCCTCATCATGCTTATTTAATAGAAGGTAATAGGGAAGATATCTTGCCTCAAGTTTTAGAATTTACAGAAATTTTAGGATTACAGAAAAACAGTCCGGATCTTTGTCATATTTTGATGGACAATTTCAAGATAGATGATGCTTTTGCTTTAAAGAAAATGAGCGGGGAAATGAGTACAACAGACGGCAAGAAAGTATTCATCGTGTCAGCCAATCAATTCTCACCGGACGCTCAAAATACAATGCTGAAAATGTTCGAAGAGCCGATTTTTAATACACATTTCTTCATGATAGTGCCTGACATTGATGCATTGTTTAAAACCCTTATTTCTAGATTTTATGTAATAAAAAATGAAGGTAATAATGAAATAGAGATAAAGTTAGCTGAGAAATTCATAGCTATGCCTATGCAATTGCGAATTAATTACATAAAAGAATTTTTAGTAGAACCTGAAGATGAAATAGTAGAAGACTCTATTCGTTCTAAAACATTGAAGTTTTTAAATATGCTTGAATTAGTGCTTCATAAAAAAGTATCAAAGACACAATTCAATAAAAATATAACTCAAGCATTTGAACAAATTCTATTAGCTCGAAAATTCATCCGTCAACCCGGCTCCGCTTCAAAGACTTTACTTGAATCCGTGGCTTTATCTATTCCAGAGAAAATATAAAAAATAAATGGCATATAAAAGTGAAAACAAAATATGTCAAAATTGTAAACAGGATTTCGTAATTGAGCCAGATGATTTTTCTTTCTATCATAAATTAAGTGTGCCGCCGCCTACTTGGTGTCCTCCATGTCGATTTATTCGCAAAATGACCTTTGTTAATGAACGCTCTTTATACAAAAGAACTTGTGAAAATTGTAAAGCCTCCATCGTTACTATGTATCATCCCGACACACCAATTCCGGTTTGGTGCATCAAGTGTCACCTAAGCGATGTGTGGGATGCCAGAGACTATGGAAAAGAATATGATTTTTCTAAAACATTTTTTGAACAATTTAAAGAATTAAAATATACTGTCCCGCATAGAGCACTAGATCAAAATGAGCGAAATGGCGAAGGTTGTGAGTATTCAAATTTTTGTTATTCTAGTAAAAATATATACCTATCTTTTGTTACTCCTTCTTGTGAGAATATTAAATATTCTCGGTGTTTTTTAAAACACAATAAAAATTGTCTTGATTCATTAATTATTCAAAATAATGAGAAAGGGTACGAACTTGTGCAGGCTAGCTCAAATTATAACTCCACTTTTTTAGTGGAGAGTGATCAATGTATTGATTCACACTTTCTTTACGACTGCTCAAATTGTGTTAATTGTTATATGTCTTCAAATATTCGAAACAAAAGTAATGTTTTTAGAAATAAACAATTAACGAAAGAAGAATACAACGAAGCAATATCTGGATTAAAACTAAACACTTATTCTGGTCAATTGCAATCAAAAAAGGAATTTAGCGAAATGGAGAAAAAAGCAATTCATAAATATGCACGCATAAAAAACTCTGTAAATACAGTAGGAGACTTTATTGAGAATTCAAAAAATATATATCGTTGTTATGGTTTAGTTAAAGCTGAGAATATGAAGTATGTATTTTTTGGAGTAAATACCACTAAAGATTCTCAAGATCTTATCTTTACAGGAAAAGCAGAAGAATGTTACGAATTTGTTTTTGGTGGTAGAGGAGCTAGTAGGGTAGTTTTATCGTTTAGTTGCGGAGGTGGGAGTAAAAATTTATTTTATTGTGATCAATGTAAAGGTTGTTCAGATTGTTTTGGTTGTGTAGGTCTAACTAAAAAACAATATTGCATATTCAATAAGCAATATTCAAAAGAGGAATATTTTGAATTAGTTGAAAAGATAAAAAAACATATGGATGATATGCCTTATATAGATAAGATCGGTAGAAAATATGGTTTCGGAGAGTTTTTCCCCACAGAAACTTCTCCTTTCGCTTACAATGAAACTATAGCTTTTGAAGAATATCCATTTTCAAAAGAAAAAGCAATTAAAGAAGGATACAAATGGAAAAATGTAGAACCTAAATCATATGCTCCCACAATTACTACAGACATGTTACCCGATAGTATTAACGATATTCCTGATTCAATTTGTGATGAAGTTATAGGATGTCCTAATAACGGAGACACTAGTACTCAATGTGTATCTGCTTATAAAATACTACCAGATGAGTTGGCTTTTTATAGACAGATGAAATTACCTATTCCCAGATATTGTCCTAATTGTAGATATCACGAGCGCTTAATTTGGAAAAATCCATTTCGCTTTTATAAAAGAGAATGTATGTGCGATATATTGAGTCATGAACATGCAGAAAAATGCGAAGTAGAATTTGAAACAATGTATGCACCAAGTCGTGAAGAGAAAATTTTCTGTAAAGAATGCTATCAAAAAGAAGTTTATTAGATTTTTAAGTATGCTATAATGATGTTATGCAATACAATTTTACGCAGTTTAAAACAGATTTAAAAAAGGTTGAAGATTATTTAAGTAAAGAATACAGCCAGCTTAACATCGGCCGAGCGAGTCCGATGATATTAGATTCTATTTCTGTGGAGTCCTATGGCTCATATGTAGATTTAAAAAATGTAGCCTCTATTTCCATTGAAGACCCAAAGACACTTCGTATAGCACCTTGGGATAAAAGTCAGATAAAAGGAATTGAAAAAGCTATCGCAGGAGCAAATTTAGGGCTCTCATTGGCTACAGATGATACAGGTATTAGAGTTATTTTCCCCCAACTTACCACAGAGACAAGGCAAACTCTAGTGAAAGTGCTGAAAGAAAAGTTGGAAGATGCTAGGATAACAGTTCGTAAAGAGAGAGAAAGAATTTGGGATGATGTTCAAGCTAAAGAGAAAGAAGGTAAACTTACCGAAGATGAAAGATTTCGCGCAAAAGAAGATTTACAGAAAGTGATAGACGACGCAAATGCAAGCTTGGAAGCAATTTTCGAAAAGAAAGAGAAAGAAGTAATGGGTTAATTATATGATAAAGAAAAAAACCATTACTAAAAAAAATGTTCCTTTTAAGTCAGATGAAGACAAAATTGTCTGGCAAGAAAGTTGTGACCTTGTGAAGTTAGTTTACAAAGTCACTACACAATTACCAAAATCAGAATCTTTTGCTTTAAAAGCACAAATACAACATTCGGCTGTATCTATCGTTTCTAATCTTGCAGATGCGAGTACGAAAAAAAAGAAAGAGGAGTATTTTACGTCTATACACACAGCTTATGATTTAGCTTTAAAACTGCAAACCCAACTTTCCCTTTGTGTGGATTTGTATAAAATAGATACTAGTGAATCCTCAACATTGCTTGCAAAAATAAATAAAATGCTTCGAGCCATTATCAATAAACTAGAGCCTAAAAAGAAATAGTTTCTTAAATTTTTTATGAGTATATTAATCTTTGTTGTAATTTTATTAGTTTTGGTCTTAGTCCACGAATGGGGACATTTTTTTACTGCGAAAAAGTTTGGTATTCGTGTAGATGAATTTGGTTTCGGTTTCCCACCGAGAGCTTTGAAACTTTTTAAAAAAGGGGAGACACTCTACACCCTAAATTGGCTACCTATTGGTGGCTTTGTGAAAATTTTCGGTGAGAATCCTGATGATGAGAATACAAATGGCCCAGATAAGGATAGAAGTTTTGTAAATAAACCAAGATGGCAACAAGCCATCGTGCTTTTTGCTGGAGTATTTATGAATTTTATTTTAGCCTGGGTTTTATTTTCTGTAGGACTTTTCTCCGGTATGCCTATGTCTGTACAGAATGCACCGGAGAGTTATAACATACAAGATTCAAACTTGATGATTATATCTATTTCTCCATCATCTCCAGCAGAAAAAGCCGGACTAGAATCTAGAGATAAAATTGTTTATTTGGGCGCAGGTGAAGATGATTTCATTGAAGCTCCTAATATTACGCCTGAAGTTTTGAAAGATTTTATTATTACTCACCCAAAAAATGAGATAGAGATAGGGTATTTACGAGGTAAAGATAATGTTATGAACATTGCTTTAGTTACTCCAGAATTAAAAGACGAAAAACCATTAATAGGAGTATCTTCAGATGTTATAGGAATAGTAAAACTTCCACTCCTTTCTTCCTTTGTTGAAGGAATGAACGTAACCTTATCTGCTACTAAGGACACAGCTTTTGGGCTTTATAGCCTCATAGCTAATGGAATAAAAGGCACAGGAAGTTTTGATTCTGTGACTGGGCCTGTAGGTATAGTAAAGCTTGTAGGTAGTGCAGCCTCCTTCGGTTTTATTTATTTACTTTCATTTGCAGCATATATTTCTATAAACTTAGCAATCATAAACCTCGTCCCATTTCCAGCACTCGATGGCGGAAGACTTCTCTTCTTACTTATTGAAAAAATAAAAGGTTCTCGCATAAATGCAAAATTTGCAAATTATGCAAACATGATTGGTTTCGGAATTCTAATTCTCCTTATGGTAGTCGTGACTTATCACGATATAGTAAAATTGGTGAAATAAAAAATAGGCTGGTATATTACTTGTTGTAACGTACCAGCCCTATTACCAAAATTCTATTCTAATCCCAATATTCTATTTCAAATAAACGTCTCGCATTCGTCTCTGTTCCGCCCGCTCCCTCACCAAGGTCGGTGATAATTGCAAAACTATAATTTTTTATACCTGCATTTTCAAGTATAATTCGATTTGGTACAACATACGATCGATCACCACGAGGTACTTCAGCCCCTATCCTTTTTTTCTTCCCGGTTCCCGGCAAGTATTTAGGAGCTTTTTTTCTGAATGGTGTGAATAAGATTATTCCTAATACAATAATTGTTGTAATTGTTAAGAACATGGTGACTTTTGTAGGTAAGTCCATTTTTATGGTTTTAAAACAACAGAAGGACCGACCCGACTGTTTAGAGAGATAACCAGTTCGGTTGGTTTTTCAAAAGATTTATATCATGCTTTAGTTTTTTTGTAAATATTTAAATTTTTAAAACTTTCTGACCCAAGTCAGTATCTTTTACTTCATAGCCTAGAGATTTTATCTCATCACGGAGTTCGTCCGCGAGTTTGAAGTCTTTATTTTTACGAGCCACTTCACGTGCCTCCACGAGTTTTTGTATATCTTCTGGAATAACATCTTGTTCTAGATTTGCGAAACCTAAACCCAAAACTTTATCAAAATCTAACATTGTAGCTTTTCTGTCAGCCGGTATGATATTTTCATCAGCGATTAAACTCCAAAGTGTCGCAAGAGCGCGGGGAGTATCTAGGTCATCGCTCACATGATTTTTAAATTTCTTTTTATATTCTTCATTTACTTCTCCTACTTCATTTCCTAAATCCAAGTAAAGTCTTTGAAGTCTCTTTAGAGCCACCTCAGAAGCTTTTAGTGCATCCCAGACGAAGTTTACCCGTGTGCCATAATTTGCCATCAATAACCAAAAACGATACACCACAGGGTCAATACCTTTATCTATTAAGTCTCTTAATGTAAAAAAGTTCCCGGCTGATTTCGCCATCTTTTTACCATCAACTAATACCCATTCATTATGAAGCCAGTAATTTACGAATTTTTTATCAGTAGCACCTTCACTTTGAGCAATTTCATTTTCATGGTGGGGGAATATATTATCAACTCCACCTGTATGAATATCTATTTGTTCACCCAGGTTCGTCATAGACATTGCAGAGCATTCTATATGCCAGCCAGGGCGTCCTTTACCTAAAGATGTTTCCCAGAAGACATCACCATCATTAAGATCCCATGCTTTCCAAAGTGCAAAGTCTTGAGCATTCTCTTTATCGTATTCATCAGTTTTAATTCTTCCAGAAGCATTTTCTTTTTGTTCTTCTATTACTAAATTAGATAATTTTCCATAATTTGGGAATTTTTTTATATCATAATATACAGAGCCATCTTCGCTTTTATAAGCAATACCTTTCTCTAGTAGAATTTCCACAAGACTTACCATTTCACTTACATAATCAGTAGCCTTAGTAAATTTAGATGGAGGCAAAATATTTAATTCTTTACAATCTTCATAAAAACCCAGAGTGTAATACTCAGTAAATTCTTTTAAAGTTTTTCCTTGTTTTATAGAGTCGCGAATAGTTTTATCATCAATGTCTGTAATATTCATGATGTGATTTACAGGATAGCCATTATAAAGAAGAACTCTTTTTAAGATATCAGCAAAAACATACGCTCGGTAATTACCGATATGTGGGTAGTTATATACAGTTGGCCCGCAACTGTAAAAAGTAACCTCATTTTTATTTATCGGTATAAATTCCTCTTTTGTTTTTGACAGAGTGTTATAAAAACTAAGCATATATTTATTGAATTACTGGGTCCTCTTTGAATTCTGATTTATAAATTGAGATTAAAGTATAAAGCAAACTCACAGCAAGCGGGCCGACGAGAACTCCGACAGGGCCGAGTACTGCTATACCTCCCAATACTGCGAAGAGGATAAATAATGGAGGAATATTTACTTTACTGCCGACGATGTAAGGATTTAATAAATTATCAACTGTACCGACAATGATTACACACCAGATTAAGAATCCAATTGCTTGTGCATCATGACCTGTAGCGAAAAGGAAAAGTATCGCGGGGACTGACACGAATGCAGTTCCTATCATTGGAACCAGAGATGCAATAGCAGCGACGACTCCCCAGAGCGCACCATTTGGAATTCCGAAAATAGCAAAGCCGACAGCCATGAGCAAACCTTGTATAACAGCAATAAGAAGATAACCCTTGATAACTCCGTTTACGGCTCTCTCTAGTCGCACAATTATTTTTCTATCATCTCTATCTGCAAGAGGTGAGAGCTCTACTAGAGCTTGCCTCCACCTTGCGCCGTCTTTGAGAAAATAAAATAAAGATAAGAATATGAGAGTCAGCGAGAAAAATGTAGAGAGTGTAGTGCTAAATATTTTCGCAACATTATTTGAAACAAGAAGAGCAAAGTCTGACGCCTTTTCCTTTATATCTACACTTATGCCATTCGGCAAGATATCGTTTATTCCGTTTCCAATAGAATCTATAAACGGCCCTACTCCTTGGCCTTCCACAATTGATTTGTAAACATCTTGGCTTTGATTAAATACAAGGACTCCGATGCCGGAAATTGGCCCTAAGAGCATCACAGCGAATAAAATGACTGTAAGCAAACTCGCAAGCCAGCTCGGTGCATGTCTTCTTTTGAGCCATTCATATACAGGGTAAAGGACAATAGCGAAACATATGCTTAAAACTAATACTATCCAGAAGGGCTTAAATATTAAAAAGGTAAAAACAAATGTAGTTAAAAATAGGCCGAAAAAGAAATAACGCTCTATAATTTTTGTTTGCATGGCTTTAGTATATCAAGGACTTGCAATTTCTTCAAATATCGTATAATATGGACTGATATGAAAAAGGAGGAATTTGCAGTTATACAAACAGGTGGAAAACAATACAAAGTCTCAGAAGGGACCGTTGTTTCTATTGAGAAAATAAAGGAAATTGGTAAAGAATTCGCAAAAGGGGATAAAATCGTTTTCGATAAAGTCCTTCTTGTAGATGATGGAAAAGATACAACAATCGGTACTCCATATATCACAGGCGCAAAAGTTGCTGCTGAAATCATGGAAATCGGCCGAGCAAAGAAA
>JAUPWJ010000027.1 GCA_030916575.1 Patescibacteria group bacterium
ACTCATTATTATGGAGTCACTTGTCTCGGCTCACAATGATATAGTGATGATGGCTTTTGCTTTGTATGGCATTTTACTTTTTATACAAAACAAACATACTCTCTCATTCATTGCCTTGCTTTTTTCAATCGGTATAAAATACGCTACTGGTTTTCTTGCGCCACTTTTGGCAGTTATATTCTTTTTTAAGAGAAAAAAAATTGCAATTCCTTGGGATCCGATTTTTGAAGTTTTTGTTGTGACTATGATTTGTGCAGTCATCGCAGCATCACTACGAACCAACTTTCAGCCATGGTATCTTCTCTATGTCTTACCTTTTTTAGCTTTGGTGAGTCATAGATCTTATGCAAAAATTTCATTTATCTTACTTTCTCTTCTTGGTTTGTTAAATTATGTGCCATATCTCTATACCGGAAATTGGGATCCACCAATTCCATATTTTTTGCTTCTTTTCAATAGTATCGTAGGATTTGGAATTCTCGTGAGCTCACTTTTTTTGCGACTGGTTAAGAAGTAATTATTTGCTTCTCTATGCTTGCAACTGTATAATTTTTACATGCCTTTTATTAAAAAATATAAGCTAGAGTTGTTGTTTGCACTGGGTATTACAGTACTTTACTTTCTTCTTCGTCTGCCTACTTTAACAAGTATCCCAATATTTACCGATGAAGCAATCTATATTCGATGGGCACAGATTGCAAATAATGATGCCAACTGGCGATTTATCTCGCTCACTGATGGCAAACAGCCTCTCTTTATATGGCTCATGATGATTGTCATGAGATTTATTGAGGACCCTCTTGCGGCTGGAAGGTTGACTTCAGTTTTGGCAGGCCTAGTGACAATGATTGGACTCTTTTTTCTAAGTATTGAACTTTTTAAAAATAGATGGATTGGCCTCGCGTCAGCACTTCTGTATGTTTTGTATCCTTTTGCCGTTGTTTATGACAGGCTTGCTATTTATGACAGTCTTGTTGGAACATTTTTTATATGGGGTCTTTATTTCAGTATTAGGCTCGTGAGAAAACCAATCCTTGAAAGCGCACTACTTCTTGGACTTGTCGCTGGATTTGCCACACTCAATAAGTCGAGTGGATTTTTCACCGTCTATCTCTTGCCATTTATTGTAGGTCTATATTCAGTAAAAGAGAAGGCATTCTTTCCTAAAGTAATTCGTTTTGCTGCTTTGTCATTTGTGGTGGTTGTTATGACATATGGAATTTACACAATACTTCGATTGTCTCCGTTCTTTTATATTATTGAAGAAAAAAATGCACTTTTTGTGTATCCTCTCAAGGAATGGTTGTCACATCCGCTCTTAACAGTCTGGTCAAATACTACAGCATTGTATGATTGGTTCCTACGATACTTCGGTGTGACATTTTTTCTGGCTGTTTTACTTGCGTTCTTTAAAAAAGAACTCTGGAAAGAAAAAATACTTTTGATTTTGTACTTCCTTTTACCATTAGGAGCTCTCGCAGTTTTTGGCAAACTTATTTATCCACGCTACATCTTTTTCATGACTCTTCCTCTTTTACCACTGGTTGCTTACTCCTTAATTTCCTATGGGGTTGTGATGAAGTCATATCTAAAAAAGTTACTATTTATCACATTTATTCTTTCATACTCTGTTGTTACAACATTTTTTATCCTGACAGATATTACTCGGTCTTCAATACCTCGATCAGATAAAGGACAATTAGTTCTTGATTGGCCATCAGGAATTGGTGTTGAAGAGTCTCTAAGATACTTTAAGGACGTTGCTGCAAAAGAGAATATTGCTATTTTTACAGCAGGAACATTTGGCCTTCTTCCGTATGCGTATGAAATTTACATGGTTGATAATAAAAATATTTCTCTCAAAGGTTTTTGGCCAGTAAATGCAGAAGTACCGGAAGAGATTAGGGATTCAAGTGAAAAAGTTCGTACCTTTGTAGTTTTTTATCAAGAATGCCCATCATGTCAGGGTAAAGGACTTGCTCCACTTCAGTGGCCACTTAAAAAAGTACTTCAGATTGAGAGACCACTACCCGATTCATTTTTTACAGTATATGAAGTAACGAGATGAGAAGAATTCAACAATTATTTCCGCTGCTTTTTATACTCATACCTCTTGTTTTCTTTTACCCAATTATAAAAGGCGATATTCCTTTTCCTGGAGATCTTTTAGTAGGACATCATGAGCCTTACAAGTCTCAAGCATATGGTGGTTATGCTCCAGGAGGAGTTCCACATAAGGCTCAAGGTCCTGATGTGATAACGCAGTTGTTTCCTTGGAAGTTTTTTGTCATTGATTCATATAAAAATGGTAATATACCTTTTTGGAATCCATATCAATTTTCAGGTACTCCTCAGCTCGCTGATTTTCAATCCGGTGCATTTTCTCCTCTCAATATCATTTTTTTGTTTACAGACTTCGTGACAGGTTGGACTATCTTTATTTTTTTGACACCCGTAGTTTCATTTCTCTTTCTCTATTTGTATTTAAAGGAAATTGGACTCACTAAAGCCGCAAGTCTTTTTGGTGGAATTGTCTTTAGTTTTTCTTCTTATATGGTTGTCTGGATGGAGTATGGGAATATTGGACAGACACTTATGTGGCTTCCTTTTCTTCTTTTTTGTACAGAGAAGATGGTAAAAAAGTATGAGAAAAAGTGGGCAGTTATTTTTATATTGAGTGGAGTATGTGCTTTTCTTGCAGGATATATTCAAGGGTATTTTTATCTTACAGGATTTATTGCAGTATATTATTTTGTGAAGAAATATCTTCTTCACAAACTAGAACTTAAATCTTCAATACTTTTCACTTTTATTCTTATTGCACCAATACTTTTAACGCTTTTTCAACTTCTCCCAACTCTTCAACTATTTTCATATTCTTCAAGAGGCAATTATACACTTGATCAAATTCAAAATTTACTTAATCCATTTTGGTATGCGATAACTGTTTTAGCTCCTGACTTTTTCGGTCATCCAGCCTCACGTAATCAATGGGTTCAAATTACATATATTGAGAGAGTATCTTATTTTGGATTTATACCATTTTTATTATCTTTGTATGCACTTTTATCAACATTTAAAAAGCACGAGACAAAGATATTTGGCATTGTATTCATAGCTACTTTTCTCCTGACACTTGATGTATTTTTTACAAAATTTCTTTACTTAATTCCAATTCCTGTTATATCGACAACTGTTCCTACTCGTCTTTTGTCTCTATTTGTTTTCTCGGGTGCTGTTCTCAGTGCAATTGGATTTGATTTGTTTGTTAAAAAAGAACAGTATAAAAAACTTTTTATCTCAACAGGAATTGTTTTTGGAGTTTTACTCTTTTTATGGCTTGTTGTTCTCACAGCCTCCCCGTTCTTTAAAGATCAAAGTATTACTGATGGACTCATAATTGCAAAGAGAAATTTAATTTTACCAACGTTTTATGGTGGAGCGTTTATCGGTATACTTTCTCTTTTTATTTTTGTTAAAAAGAAATTCGTAAAAAGTTTGGTAGTACTTGGAATATTTTGCGTAGTCCTTTTTGATCTTTTTTTCTTCTTTCATAAAATAACGCCTTTCTCTCCGCGAGAGTACGTTTATCCACAAACAGCTGTCCTTGAATCATTAAAAAAACAAGATAAGCATGCAAGGTATTGGGGTTATGGTACTGCCGGTCATTCATCTAATTTTGCAACAGTTGAAAATATATATTCAGTTGAAGGTGTTGATGCATTACATTTATTTGAATACACAGAGCTTCTCGAATCAACAAAAGATGGAACAGTTCCAGAAAATGTTTCACGTTCTGATGCAAATTTAACACCTGGATTTGGACCTGGGAATCTGGAAGAAAATAAATACAGAAAAAAAATGATGAATATGCTTGGCGTAAAATATATTCTCCATAAAAATGATGGATTGACACAACCTATGAGTATGGATTCAGCAACTTTTCCAGGAAACCAATACAAACTCATTTGGCAAGAGAGTCCATGGCAGATATATGAAAATATTGATGTAGTAGATAGGGCGTTCATAACATCATCATATTCAGTTGTACAGAAAGATGATTTCTTTAGTGCTTTTTATAATAATTTTAATGAAAAGACTGAAGTTTTACTTTTTGAAGACCCAGAAATTCAAAAAAGTGCTAGTACAACGGGATCTGTTAAGTTTGTTGAATATTCTCATAATAATGTGAAAATTAAAGCCACTTCAAGTTCAGATGCAATGCTTGTTCTTTCTGATACATATTATCCAGAATGGAAAGCAAAAATAAATGGTAAAGACGCAAAAATATATAATGCAAATTATTCTATGAGAGCAGTTAAAATACAAGAAGGGGAGAATAATGTTGAATTCTATTATTCCCCTAAATTATTCCATTACGGATTGGTGGCATCAGTTATTTTCTCAATTTTACTATTCATCTTCTTTAAAAAAATGAAAGTTGCAAAGCTATGAAAAAATTTCTGAAAAAATTTGATCGCAAAGATGTATACGGAGCAGTAATTGTACTTGTTCTTTCTTTTCCAGTCATTTTTACTTTCCTTAATTCGGGCTTTCCTAGAACGGATGATGGTAGTTGGATGATAATTCGTTTTTCAGCATTCTATGAAGCAGTAAGGGAAGGTCAATTCCCTGTCCGGTGGCTATCTCGATTAAATAATGGATTTGGATATCCTGTCGTAAATTTTCTCTATCCAGGTTTTATGTATCTGGGGATTCCCTTAAAAGCGATTGGTTTTTCTTTTGTTGAGACTATAAAAATTCTTTTTATAACATCACTTCTTTTTTCATCACTAGGGATGTATTTTTGGTTGAGAACATACGCAGCAAGACTCGCAAGCCTGGTTGGTTCAGTAGTATATCTCTATCTTCCTTATCATCTTTATGACGTAACCATAAGAGGATCGCTAGGAGAAGTTTTAGCTCTGGGAATTGCACCTTTTATTCTTTTATCACTTTCAAAAAATTGGAATAAATTTGCAGTTATTCTCATCGGAATATTAATAATAAGTCACAATACTCTTGCACTTTTTTATCTTCCAATACTGTTTCTTTATTCATGGAAAAGTAAAAATAATCTGAAGAATTCAATTATCATTTTTATCTTAGGTATATCTTTAGCAACATTTTTCTGGCTCCCAGCACTCTATGATCTGCAATATACACAGTTTTCAAAGATAAAAGTTTCAAATCCGTTCGAGTATTTTGCTTCATTTCAGTTAGTCGGATTGACTAGTATTTTTATTCTGCTACTCACATCGTGGATGGTAAAGAATAAAACTTTGCGAGGTAAAATATTTGGGTGGTTCATTCTTTTTTCACTGAGTTTGTTTTTTAGCTCATCATTAAGTATGTATTTCTGGAATTTTATCCCTTCTTCAACTATTCAATTTCCTTTTAGATTATTGTCACTCAGCCTTCTATCAGGGAGTGTTCTCAGTTGTTTTCTTATTGAGCACTTTAAAAAGTATCGATATTTTCTTGCGTCTTTTATCATTATTATTGCAATAGGTACGAACTCTTATATTGTTGCAAAAGAATATGAATATTTTGACGATTCTTATTACAGTACAAATGGAGACACTACAACTGTACAAAATGAATATATGCCCAGAGACGTCATGACAACCCCTCAAAGTATTCCTTCTAGTCTTTTTGAAGTATCTAACGGAGATATAATTTCCTATACCCAAAATGAAAAAGAAAAAAGTGCTAAAGTTCAAATGAATACACAAGGAACATTATTACTAAACCAGCTTTATTTTCCAGGATGGAAGGTATACCAAGGTGACAGAGAGAGTGCGATGTTAGTGGTAAAAGGAAGTGGAATCATGTCAACTGTTGTACCCCAAGGAGAATCTGAAATAAGCTTTAGATTCGAAGAGACTCCTTTGAGATTGTTGGCAAATGGGATTTCATTGATCACTTTACTTTGTCTTTTTTCACTGACTTTTATTAAGAAAGTGAGATATAAATAGTATGAAATTTTTAAAAGAAAATTTATATTTGGTCTTGAGTATCTTACTTGGTGTTATTTTACTTTTACCACTTTTTCAGACCGGTTTTTTTCCAGTACATGATGATACACAAATTGCTCGTGTTGCACAAATGCAAAAATCTCTTAGCGATGGGCATTTTCCTGTTCGTTGGGTTGATGATTTAGGATATGGTTATGGATATCCGATTTTTAATTTTTATGCTCCACTTGCATATTATGTAGGTGCCTTATTTACATTTTTAGGATTTACGCCACTTGTTTCAACAAAAATCATGATGGGTATTGGATTTTTACTTGCAAGTATAGGAATGTATTTGTTTGGAAAGTCAGTGTGGGGTAAAACTGCAGGTTTTGTTTCATCTGTTGTTTATACATATTTTTTCTATCACGCACTTAATTTCTATGTGAGAGGAGCAGTCGCTGAAACATGGGCATATGGATTACTACCATTTCTTTTTTGGAGTTTGTGGGAATTGTATAAAAAAGAAAAACTGAGGTATGTAATTTATGGGATGTTAGCATATGCTGGAATAATTCTTTCTCATAATTTGTCTGCATTTCTTATTACACCATTTTATCTTGTCTGTTTGTTTTTGATAAGTCTGACACAAAGAGAGTGGAAGAAGAAAATAATTACTTTTCTTCCACTTATAGGAGGAGGAATGCTTTCTGCTTTTTATTCTATTCCCGCACTTTTTGAGATGGGATATACAAATGTCGTTTCACAAATTGAAGGAAAAGGATCAATATATTCTGATCATTTTGTTTGCCTTTCTCAATTTTGGTATAGTCCATGGGGATTTGGCGGTTCTACACAAGGCTGTTTGGACGGCATTTCTTTTCAGATAAATAAAGTTATCTTAGTAGCCGTTTTAGGTAGTTTAGTTATCTTGCTTTTAAAGAGGAATAAAGAATCTACAAAACTTTTACTGGTATTAGTTTCATTTCTTTTTTTCTCTCTCTTCATGATGACAGAATATAGTCTTTCAGTATGGAAACTATTTGATCCTTTGAGATATTTACAATTTCCATGGAGATATTTTCAGATAGTAGGTCTTGTCATTGCTCTTATTATTGGAGGGGGAGTAGGGGAAATATTAAAAAGTAAGTTAATTCATAAGTATTTGAAAGTTGTTGGTGTACTAATTTTAGTTGTTTTTATTATTGCGACTCATTTTAAGTTGTTCAATCCTCAATTTTATATATATGACTATAGAGATGAGTCATCGAAAGATGTAATACGATTTACTATCTCTTCAATTTCGGATGAATATTTACCTCAATCTTTTATAAAACCTCAAAGTTCAAATGATCTTCCTGATGAAATTTTCACAGTTAACTCTGGAGATGTCGAAACTGAATATGTTGAGATTTCTACTGATAAAAAATTATTAAAAGTTAAAAGTAGTGGAAAATCACAAATTAGACTTAATATTGCTTACTTCCCGGCATGGGAAATCATTCTTGATGGCAAGAAGATAAAGCCTGATGTGCAAAATGGTTTGTATATCGTAGAGCTTGAAAATGGAGATCACACTATTGATATCAATTATCGACAAACATTCATAGAAAATGTGGGTACGGCAATCAGTTTTATTAGCTTTCTTCTCCTTGTTCTTGGTATAATTAAGGTGTGGAAGAGAAAATTACTATGAAGTCAAAATTACCTGAATTATCAATATTTTTTCCATTTTGGAATGAAGAAAAAAATATCGAAGCAGTTACTTTGAAAGCCCTTGAAATTACACCAAAAGTTGCAGATAAATGGGAAATTTTACTTATCGATGATGGTTCATCTGATAAAACACTTCAAATTGCACAAAAGCTGGAAAATGAACATAAGAATGTTCGTACAATTTCACATATTCCAAA
>JAUPWJ010000028.1 GCA_030916575.1 Patescibacteria group bacterium
ATCGTCCCGAAACATGGCCTGGGGTAGTTTTATGGTTTATAGTTAGTCTCGCGCTATCAGTGTCCTTTATGTTTTACAGAAAGAAGAAAAAGGTCCGAACTTATTAATAGAGTATTTTCCAATCAAATGTTCTGAACTTGGGTACAAGTTGGAGCATTAAAAAGAAAATACACCCAACAAAGGTGTATTTTCTTTTTTCTTAATTGCCCTATTTTACTTTTTCCTCTTAAAGCAGAGACTAAGATAGTTTTGAGTTTTTTCATACTTACAACATTTTAGTATGTCGTTCATTTATTTTTTGATGCAGTGATATAATGTTTGCATGAAGATCATAAGTAATGAATTAGTAAAACTGCATCCTGGTAATGAGATAGAGTCGCCAGCAAGAGTAAAAATTGAGGAAATAGTGAATGTAGATGTTGATTTAGCTTTGGCGGAAATTGAAATAAGAAAAACATATACAAGCAGAAGCTACAATTTTGATACCATTAAAGCCATGTGTTCTTTTGGAATGCATGTCGCAGAAGTAGAATTAAATAATGACAGTTTAAATTCCGTACTTGCGTCAGTGTCAGTTGGAATACAGGCGTTGGATAATGAAGATTTTGCATTAATACGACCTCCCGGTCATCATGCTAATTTGGAAGGAGCCAGAGGGTTTTGTCTTATAAATAATTTGGCAGTAATTTTACGTGAGTCGATTGAGCAAGGAAAAAAGATAGCAATAATCGATTTTGATGGACATCATGGTGATGGAACTCATGATATTTTTAAAAATAATTCTCAGGTTTTATTCTGTTCATTATTTCAGGGTGGAGCATATCCTTTTGTTACAGATTCTGATATGCATAATAATAAAAATGGTTTGTATATACCCTTGAGAGAAGGCGGTGACGACAGAGTATTTAAACAGACCATGGATATATTCATCGATAAGATAAGATCTTTTGGTCCTGATATCGTTGCTGTTTCTGCTGGTTTTGATGCGTATAAAGACGATCCAATTTTGGGATTAAAATTTACAGAAGATGGATATACATATGCTGGTAAATTGATAAGAGATATCGGAGTAAAAACTTTTGCTATTTTGGAAGGGGGTTATCATAAAAAAATAGGAAGTTGTATCAGCGCATTTGTTGATGGATTTAATAACCCCCAACAAGAAATAGGAGAATTTCATTAATTGACAATTGATAATACTATGGTATAATGATGTTGTATTATATGAATAGTATTATTAAGATAGTTAATAAGAATAATGCTTTACTTCCTGTCGACTTTAACTCTAAGGGGTGGAGAAAAAGATTAGCCAAAATCTTTAAAGAAGTGGTTGATATTGAACCAGCCTATGATGATTTTAAAGCCGTTAAACAAATTTATGATGCAACTCAAAAAGATTTAAAAAACATAATCGGAACTAACGAATTAACAATTTTGATTGTGATCATCTCCATCCTTTGCAAAATCCACTTGTCTGATTCTTTTAGGTCTGATTCAAATAAAATTAGTGCAGTGATAAATTTTATAAAAAAATTCATTACTGCAAAAAAAAGCACCGTTATAACTTTTTTGTGTTCGCATAGAGGTTACGGAATTGATAAACATAATGATGAATTGGTGGATAAAATACCGCAAGAGTATTTAGAAAATTTTGTAAATATAGTTATAGCTTTATGCGAAATTTTTCCACAAAAGCAAAAAACTTTTTCTGTCTATCAGCAATTTCCAAATAGACTGGTTTCACTTACGATGTTTCCATCAATGTTCAAAAAGTTTGCACAAGAAGGAGCTATAAATAAATTGTTCCAAAAAATTAATTCTCACATTGTTCAATTATTAAGTTTTAAAGATAAATTTAGTGGAAAAAATATAAATTACAAAATAATTGATGTGTCTTCTCACAGTCAAGATGGACTAAATTATTTGGAGCAAAGATATGGCCCAAACTGGTATCTCAAAACAAATCTTGATGAAACTGATGAACTTGAGAACATTGCTCTAAATTTTACATTAAAATCTATGAAAAGATTTTATTCAAATGAAGTGGATAAATTCCCCGATATTGTTAATGAGAATAATTATGATTCAGTTGCAAAGGAGGCCCTTGTGTTTGCGAGAAACTATTCAAATATGTCATTGCCAGCCAAGGCTCTTGCTGAGACGGTTTTCTACTATGGATTAGGTATAAAGATTGTAGAAGATGATTTGTTTTATCTTGGTTTCGAAAGAGACCATCAGCTTTATCAAGAGTTGGCCATAGAAAAAGGTATAAACGATGGCCAAGTGTTTTTTAACAAAGACTGTAAGGGGGCCTTTCTGTACGCTAGAAGAACAAAAGATGCTAAAGTTGAAAATGGTATAGGAATAAAGGGTATTTCTTTTCGCCAATTTTGGCGTTAAATTATATGAAAAAAAGCAAGACAGATCAATTAAAAAAACTTTCAGATTACCTCAGAGAACAAGTTTTACATGTGTGTATGACAGCGAATAATGGTCATATAGGAGGTTCGCTAGGTGCTGTTGAGCTTCTTACTGTATTATATTTTGGTGGTTTTTTAAAAATAGACTTAAATGATCCAAAGAATGTAGCTCGTGACATGGTTGCAATTAGAGGCCATGTTGGCCCACTTCGATATCCAATATTTAATTTATTGGGATATTTAGAGGATGATGAAATTAATAATTATAGAAAATTTGATTCAAGGCTTCAGGGTCATGAGGACTATCTAAAAACTCCAGGTGTAGACTTCTCACCATCAGGCTCCCTTGGGATGCTCTTGTCTTATGTTTGTGGTGCTGCGTTAGAAGGTAAAATCGCAAATAGGAAAAATAATTTTTTTGTTTTTTTGGGTGATGGAGAAGAACAAGAAGGTAACATTTCTGAAGCTGCTCGTCACATCTCTCATTTGGGTTTAAACAATATTGTTACAATAATGGATAAAAATGGAAAGCAATTATCTAATTCTACAGAAGTAACAGATTCAAAAAGCAATATTAAAAAAATTTGGGAAGGATATGGTTGGAAAGTTTTGGAAATTAAAAATGGGCACTCAGTAGAAGAAATTTATAAAGTTTATAAAAAAGCTTTGAGTATAAAAGATAGGCCGGTTTTTATTATTGCAAATACTATAAAAGGAAACATGATGCCAGGATGCGAAGAAAGTTTTAGTGGATACCATACAGTATCAGTGTGCAAAGACGAAATAATGCTAGCAGCAAAAGAAAAATTTAGATCAAACATCGATAGTCAAACAGCAAAAACTATAGCAAAAAATAGTATTTCAAGCATCGATGATGCTTACAGAGCCGAAGGATTCAAATCTGTTAATTTGTCAATAAGACCTGATGAAAAAACTTTAAATAATCCAGATGATTGTCAATCAGAATATTTCAAAAATCTTTCAAAAATATGGGACAAAGAAGATAGGTTGTATTTTTTATCTGCAGATACTACCCTGCATCCAGCAGTGGAATATATTCAGCTAAGAAAATTCAGTCATTATTTTAATACTGGTCTACGAGAACAACATACTGCAGCCATGATTCATGGAATTAGCCTTTTTAATCCTAGTGCCAGAGCTATATTTAATACACTCGATGCTTTTTCATATCGCTGGATTGATCAATTAAATGCCTTATCTCAAGGTAATGGTAATGCTGTTATAATTGGTGACTGTTCAGGTTTAACAAACGCTAAAAATGGTAGTACACATCAAACTTCTAGTCAGCCACATGCAGTATCGAGTATCCCAGGAATTATATATTTAGAGCCGTGGGATAGTTTTGATATGTTTAATTGTCTAAATTGGGCAATTGGAAAATCAAGAGGTTTGGTATATATAAGATCAGGTAGATATAATGCAAGGTATTCTAATCCGAATTCCAATGTGATAGTGGACAAGCCTTATAACTATCCTTTAATTAAAAATGAGAAACCTGAACTTGTAATTTTTGGTTCGGGAGTTGTTTTGAGTGAGGCGTTGGATGCTTGTGAGATTTTAAAAAAGGAAGGCAAAATAATTGACCTAATTAATATTGTAAATCATTCTGAACTTGAGGATGTCGTAAAATATATAAATGCAAATACTCCGGTCCTTTTTCTTTACAACGGACAGGCAAATTTCATTACTAAAAATATTTTACATACATTGGCAAAAACCCCAAATGTAACTCTACCTAAGATTTATGAAGTTGGCTTTGATCTTGGGCAGACAGGTGATTTAACGAGCCTACTAAAACATTACAAACTTGATAGTGAAAGTATCCTTGAGAAGTGTAAAGAAATTTTGAATTAATTTTCTTTTTATGATAGTTATAAATAAGTCTGATGGTGTAGTAGAAAAAAAAATAAACATTGATGATGGAAAGACGACGCTCAGGCATGGTTTCCAGAGATTTCTGAATATTAAAAAAATTACACAACCCATAGTTTCAGTAGTACATTTAAAAAATTCAACTATTTTATCTATTGATAATAATCAGAATTCTTTTTTAGTTAAATTGAAATATGTTGAAGGATGTCTTGTTTCAAAATGCGACTTAGATCCAGAAGTGTTCTACTTTGAATTAAGTAAAATCCATACTTGTTGGCATAATAGACTCGGCGAAGACTTTCTTGAAAATTTGGATTGGAATTATTTTTCAAAAAAATACTGGATTTATATCAATGAAAATGAACCCGATCACCCATCTATAGGTTTTTTTAAAAAATATGAAGAATATATTAAGTTACATTTTAAACCAGCAATATGCCATAATGATATCCATTTTGGAAATTTAATTAAAATGGATGGATCAGGATATTGCTTATTAGATTTAGATGAGATTTCCATATCCGATTTTCGTAATGATATAGGCGTATCTTGTGCTAATATATTTTTCGACAAATACAAAACACCAACAGAATTAATTGATTTTTTAAAAAAATCTTTGAGTTCATATTTGTTGACCAGTAATATCTTAATTGTGGATGTACAAATTTGTTTAATTTACGGCTTGAGAAAATTATACAATGCTGAATTTTTTTATAAATTGACAGACAAGACATCAACATCATTGCAAGACATATTAGATCAACAAGAAATTTATTTATCCGCTATTC
The DNA here is from genome assembly GCA_030916575.1 of Patescibacteria group bacterium. Taxonomy (GTDB): domain Bacteria; phylum Patescibacteriota; class Minisyncoccia; order Phycocordibacterales; family UBA9973; genus UBA9973. The sequence goes on from JAUPWJ010000028.1 coordinate 5,102, forward strand.
AGGAAATAGAAAAACGTTTATTGAAGTAGTTTGTATCACTCGACGAGCTACCAAAATATATAAGGAGTGTTCAGCGTCACAACTTAACATCAAGGTTTGAGTCCGCAAGACCAACACCGTCGAAACAGCACCCCTGCCATTTCGGCGGTTTTTGTTTTTTACCCACACCCAGCGACCGGGATCTTGCTATATACTGAGTGTATGCTCAAAGTACAAAAAATTACAAAACTTTTCGGAAAGAAAAAAGCAGTAAATGGTGTAAGTTTCGAAATTAATAAAGGAGAAATTTTCTCACTCATCGGCCCAAATTCATCTGGTAAGACAACAATTGTTAAAACAATTACAGGCCTTTTACGTCCAACGTCAGGCTCTGTTGAAATAGGTGGTATTGATGTTGCAAAGTTTCCAGAAAAAACTAAAGCACAAGTTGGCTATATTCCTGATGAACCAACTGTTTGGTCATATATGACAGGAGAAGAATTTTTGTACTTCACACAAGCCCTTTTTGGTGTTCCGGAAAGTAAAAGAAAGGCAAACATCCCAAAACTTCTCAAAATTTTTAAACTTCAAGGATCAGAAAAGGATTACTTTGAAGATTATTCACGTGGAAACAGACAAAAGTTCAGTATTGTGGCGGCGATGTCTCATGACCCAAAACTTTTACTCATTGATGAACCAATTGTAGGTCTTGACCCGACCGGTGCAGAAATTGCAAAAAACATTTTTCTTGAATATGCAAAAAAAGGTGGGTCAATACTACTCGTAACACACACACTTTCTGTTGCACAGGAAATTTCCAACCGTATCGGTATTTTGAAAGATGGTAAACTTCGAGCTGTCGGCACACTTGCGGAATTGAGACGAAAAGCTGGGCTTGCCGAGAGTGCTTCTCTTGAGGAGGTGTACATGAAACTTGCTTAACAAACCATGCTCAGACTTTTCTTACAATTTGAATTAGGTAAGGTTAAAAAATACTTTAAGACAAACACGACCGCTAAGGTTATTACCGCAGTTTTATTTTTGGTAGTTTTTGTATTTTTGGGTATGGGCATCTATGGTTTTTTTGCTTCTGGTTTTAGATATATCTATTTTGGCATTGAAGAAGAATTTAAAATACCACTATTTCTTTTTATCTACGAAACTTTTCTACTTATCTTGGCGGGTGTTATTGTTGTAAGTTCCATGGTTTCTGGAGTTTTCAACCTTTTTCGTGGACAAAATGACGCATGGTTTATTGGTACACCTGGGTATAAAATTTTTCCGAAATTAATTTTTGTAAAAAGCCTCTTTGTGTCGATTTGGCCACTCATTATAATCTTCTTGCCGGTGGTGCTTGCATTTAATAAGATGTACCAATTAGGTTTTGGTAGTTTTCTCCTCATTATTTTTTCTGTCATACTGTTACTTGTACTTACAAATGCAATTACCCTTTCTTTAATTGTATTTATTGGGTATTTGTACTTCCTTGTTTCGAAAATTATCACACCCGTAGCTTTTCATTTCAAAGGATTTGTTGCCATTCTCCTTGTTACTGTTATTGTAAATTTAGTATACGTGTGGAAGGTTGTTTCTCAGCTTGACCTGGTGAGAATCTTTAAGGCAGATAATGCTGATGCAATAATTACAACCGCAAATATAGGATCTTATTTTGAAGCATTTCCTACCCATTCTCTTGCGATGGAAATTCTAAGTTTACAGAGAGGAAATTTTAATGAAGCACTTACACATGCCGGAAATCTAACCTTAATTGCACTTGTTGCTATTATTGCTTGGTGGCTTGTTTCCTACCTCTTTTATCCTCTTTGGCAGGTATTTCAGGAGGGAAATAACAAAGAAACAGAAAAAAAGAATACACGATCAGGTAAGGTTTATCAATTTCAGGGGAGCCAACTAACGGCCCTCTTTAAGAAGGAATCACTTATTGCGAGTAGAAATTGGAAAAATGTTTTATGGTTTTCTTTTTTGGCATGTATCTGGCTTGTTCAGATAGGAGTAAGTGTCATCATGGAACATAATATTCGTCGCCATGAAACTGATATTAGTGCAACGCTTGCCATACTTCAGACAATACAGTTTGTGATTGCAGCATATTTTATTTGCGCATTCACGTTACGGTTTGTTTTCCCCTCATTTTCAATCGAGAAAAAAACTTCATGGATTTTGGGTACAGCGCCTGTAAGTATGACAAGACTATTTTTTGGTAAATATTTTTTCTATACCTCCTTCTTTGTTCTCCTTGGACTCGTAATGAACTATATCAATGTTAATGTTTTAAATGTTTCTATCACACAAGCTCTCTACTCAACCACTCTTCTTGTTGTGACAATTGTTTTTGTCGTAACATTCGGTATGATTTTAGGAGCACTTTTCCCAAACAAAGAATCCGATGATCCAGGCGTTATATCAACAAGCATGTCCGGTCTTTTTTTCACAGCGTCATCACTTCTGTATGGAGGACTGGGTGCGTGGACACTTTATCAAGCGCTCACTAAAGGAGAACTGGTTTTTATTGAAGCCTTTGTTCTCTTTTCTTTGCTTTTAGTTGCCGTAATGCTTTCTCGAGTTTCTTATGTTATGAGACGAAGTATTTTTGATTAATGATTTAACAACACTTCAAATAGTTTGGTGGAAACCTTTTTTACGTCTTACATTTACACATTACTCCCTGCAACGTATCCAGTTGTCCAGCAAAGTTGCAAACTATATCCACCGGAGGGTCTATCAATATCTAATACATCACCAATGAGAAAGAGGTTTGGCACAAGGCGTGACTGCATTGTCTTGAAATCAACTTCTGTAAGCGTAACGCCACCAGAAGAAACAATTGCCTTATCTTTCCCAAGTAAGCCTTTGACGGATAGTTTGATATCTTTAATATTTTTAATTAACTTCACACGGTCCTCGCTACTTACACTATGACAAGAAGTTTCTCCATCAATATCTGCAAGTTTTAGTACAATGGACACAAGCGGAGAGGGGATAAATTGACCAAGAACATTCTTTAACTTCTTATTGCTTTCTTCTACAAGAATTGACTGCATTCGTTGCTTTAGGGTTCCTGTATCAACAGATGGAAACATGTCGAGCGAAATGGTAACTTCTCCATACTTAAGCAGTTCACCCACATCTTTACTCATATTTAAAACCGTTGGTCCACTGATGCCGGTGTGTGTAAACAAGAGTTTACCCTTGTAGCTTTCTTGCTTTTGGTTATTTTGAAAAGTAGTGAGTTTGATTTCGGGGAGTGTAAGTCCACTTATTTTTTTTACCCACACATCAGAAAGTGTGATAGGGACAAGCGCACCAGTATCTTCTTTCACGGCATGTCCTAATTTTTTAAGCCAAACAAACCCTTCTCCTGTTGAACCAGTTTCTGGACGAGAAAGTCCTCCTGTTGCAAGGATGCATGATTTTGTATAAATATCATTTCCACTCTTGGTTTTGATAATAAGTCCACCATCTTCTTTGTCCATGGTAATTCCGCTTACGGTGCTACTTTTTTGTATAGTGACCTTTCCTTCTTGCATGTATTTGTAGAGTACATCAAATACGGTTTGTGCAGAGTCAGAGACAGGGAAGATGCGTCCCTCGTTCTCTTCTTTGGTTGCCATTCCTCGTTTATTAAAAAATTCAAGAGTGTCTGTTACGTCGAACTGTGAAAATGCAGAAAAGAGGAATTTATCATTTCCTTTGTACTTTGCAAGCATTTCGCGAGTATTTGTTTTGTTGTTGGTTACGTTACAACGACCACCACCAGTGATGAGCAATTTTTTACCCAAAACAGTGTTCTTTTCAAGGAGAAGTACCTTCTTACCACGCTCTCCTGCACGGCCTGCTGCCACCATACCCGCAGGACCACCACCGACAACAACAACATCCCACACTGTGTGTGTTTCTTTTTTCAATAAAGCCATTATAGCACAATTTTGAAAATATTGACAGAGATATTTTTATATTGTTTTGTGAACAATTTTGACTAAGTATTTTAAAGAGGGTAGAGTACGTACTGAATCTTTTTCATTAAATTATGGAAAGGGAAAAAATGATTATTGAACAGTTCTTAGATCTAAAAAAAGGTCATCGTCTTAGGAAACGAAACGGGGACGGATCAATCTATACCATTCTCGAGAAGTTCGGTCACGCACTTCTTGTTGTCCATGTGGCGATGGTTATTGACCCACATGAGTGGGAATACGAGAACGGTAGACGGGTTGAGCGTTTGAGTGATCTTCGTCTTGGTGTCCTCATAAGGAAAAGGACCACAGGGGCTGAACTCTCCATCGTAACAAAACTTGTTACGGAACCAGGTAGGGAATATGCTCAGGCGACAATTACAGACACGGTGTCATTGTCAGAGGCTAATGGTTGGATGCATGTCGTTTCTGTTGTTGTGCATCCACACTCAATTACCGACCTTGTTGGGGCA
>JAUPWJ010000029.1 GCA_030916575.1 Patescibacteria group bacterium
CCATTACTCATAATTTACCTACCCATCCATTATATAATAAGGGTTTTTTAAGGGCAAGGGTTTAAATTCCTTGCCAAATTAGCTCAAACATTTCCTTATGGAGCTCCACTATGCTTTTATTTTCAATAATTACGGTTTTATAGGGTGGAATTAGTTCAAAAGTTATCAATTTATTTGGCAAAAGCACAGTGTCTACATTTAATGGTTCTCCTTTTGGTAATATTTTGACACTTTGATTGAAATTTTTTTCAAATTTTTTATGTTCTTGCGCAGTTTTTCCATCTTGGAATAATAAACGAGTTTTGATATTTAATTTTGAGCGTTCTTCTATGTATTTATCAGCAAAATTCGGGTCTAAGTTGTACCATTTGTCTTGATTCGTTATTACTAGGTAATCCTCATTTGGCTTTATCTCTTTTAGAGTTTCCATATAAATATTTCGCATTGCTTCTTGCCCTGTATAGTATTTTATAGTGCTTTCTCCGCCCTTGAGCTTATAAAGTGCCATGAATTCTGGCAATTTATCTTGGAATTCGTTCTTTCTTCGCTCTAAAACTGCCTCTAACTTCTCTGGATTTTCTGCTACGTAGAATTGTTTTAGCCCTTTTAACTCAATTTGCATTAAACCTTTTTGTTTTAAGTCTTCAATGATGCCGTATACTGTAGTTCTCTTGATGCCACTTCTTTTACTTATCTTTAAAACACTAGTTGGACCGAGCGAAAGGGAAGCTAAATAAACATTTGCCTCGTCCTCTTGTAGACCGATGTCTTTCAATATTTGAAGTAATTTTTCGTTTTTAAGCATATTTTGTTATTTTGTCGTATTTACCGACAACATATATATCTTATCAAATATAAATAAAGTGTCAATTTTAACTAAAATGACGACAAATATGACAGAAGTTAAAAAGAGTGTCATAATTTATGGGATAAAAATTATTCATTTTTAAAACTTGTAGATATGAATTCTTATGTTCTTTATTCTTTTTCTTCCTTAGTTGCAACTACGATATTTATACTCTGGTTGCTAGGAATTATAGTCCCACTCAACGGTTACGTTGCGATGTTTTTACTTACAGTAATCATGCTTGGGTACACGCCTTTGTTTGGGACTATTTTTCTTGAAAGTAAGCTTTTTACTAGAAAAGGGCTATCAAAATAGGAAAACGGGCGAGCCTAATATTAAAATCGCCCTCATTATTTAGCTCATAAGATGTCGCTTGTGAGTTGATTGTGAGATAATGTAAAAAACATATGGAAATAAAAAATTGTCAAAAGTGTAAAAAAGGTTTTGTTATAGAACAAGAAGATAAAAATTTTTATGAAATGATGAAAGTTCCAGAGCCGACTTTTTGTCCTGAATGTAGATTTCAAAGAAGGCTTACATTTAGAAATGATAGAACTTTATATAAAAGAACATGTGAAATGTGTAAAAAGGATGTCATATCTATTTACCGACCTCTTGGCGGGACAAAGATAGTTTGTCAGAAATGCTGGTGGAGTGATGACTTTGATGCGACTACATATGGGCGAGATTATGATTTTTCAAAACCATTTTTTGAGCAGTATAAAGAGTTGATGAAAGATGTGCCTTTAATTGCAAACTTTGTAGTAGATGAATCAAGAATGATAAATTCACCTTATAACAATATGGTATTAGACTTAAGGAATTGTTATATGATGTTTGACTCTGATTTCAACGAAGATTGTTCTTATGGATGTGAGGTGGAGAATTCTAAAAATTGTTTTGATACGAATCTAATAGAAAAAGGGGAGATGTGTTATGAATGTGTAAATATTACGAATTGTTATCGTGCTTTTTATTCTGTGGATTGTGAAAATTCTAGTGATATCTATTTTTGTAAAGACTGCAATGGATGTGTGGATTGTTTCGGCTCTGTGAATTTGCGTAATAAAAGCTATTATATTTTCAATCAACCTATGGGAAATAAGGAAAATTATAATGCAAGGATGGCAGAGCTCGGCCTTTCTTCTCGTAAAAATGTAAAAGAGTTAAAAGAAAAAGTAAAAAATCTTTGGGAAGAAGGTATTACAAAGTTTATGCATGAAAAACAAAATGCAGATGTGTCTGGAGATTATATTTATAATTCTAAGAATGTAAAAGAATCTTGGATAGTGCATGAAGGGTGGAATTTGAAATACTGTCAGTATCTCGTTGCTCCTAATGTGAAGGATAGTTATGATTTTACTCAGTTTGGAAATAATTGTGAGCGATATTATGAAGTATTTCAAGGTGGGAATGGGGGCTCCAATGTTCGTTTTTCTTGGTGGCCAGTGAATGAAAATACAGAGATTGATTATTGTATGCATGTCATGACCTCTAAAGAAATGTTTGGCTGTGTTAGTTTACGCAAACAAGAGTATTGTATTTTGAATAAAAAGTATTCAAAAGCAGAGTATGAAGAACTTCGTACTAAAATAATTGAACAAATGAAAACAATGCCATATGTGGATCAAAATGGGATTAAGTATTCTTATGGAGAATTTTTCCCAAGCGAGCTTTCACCTTTTGCTTATAATGAAACGACAGCGAA
>JAUPWJ010000030.1 GCA_030916575.1 Patescibacteria group bacterium
AAGTAATTCAGTAGTACCCAAAACTGTTCCTGGTGCCCCAACTATAGGCACAGCGACACATGGAAATGGCCAAGCCACAATTACATTTTCTGCACCAGGGTCTAACGGTGGCTCTGCAATAACAAGTTATACTGTCACTTCAAGTCCTGGAGGATTTACTGCTAGCGGTGCCGGTTCACCTTTAACTGTGACAGGACTTACTAATGGCACAGCATATACATTTACAGTTACTGCAACTAATGCAGAAGGAACAGGCTCTGCCTCTGTCGCAAGTAATTCTGTGACTCCAGCAACTGTTCCTGATGCACCAATTATCGGAACTGCAACTCGTGGTAATGGCGAAGCAACAATTACATTTTCCGCGCCAGGGTCTAACGGAGGCTCTGCAATAACTTCTTACACCGTAACTTCAAGTCCTGGAGGATTTACTGCTAGTGGTGCCGGCTCACCTTTAACTGTTACAGGTCTTACAAATAGTGTTTCGTATACATTTACAGTAACAGCAACAAATGATGTCGGAACTAGTGTTGCTTCAGATCCAAGTAATATAATTACTCCTGCAACAGTTCCTGATGCACCGACTATCGGCACTGCAGTTGCTGGAAATGGTGAAGCGACAATTACTTTTTCTGCACCGGGAAGTAACGGAGGCTCTGCGATAACTTCTTACACAGTCACTTCTTCACCTGGAGGAATTACAGCGACAGGCGGGTCTTCACCAATAGTAATTACTGGACTTACAAATGGAGTCACATATACATTCACAGTTACAGCGACAAATTCTGTCGGCACAGGTACTGCTTCAGCTACAAGTAATTCAATAGTACCTGTTACAGTTCCTGGCGCTCCAACCATTGGTACAGCAACTCGTGGTAATGGCGAAGCCACAATTACTTTTTCTGCACCAGGAAGTAACGGAGGTTCCGCAATAACTTCATACACAGTCACTTCTTCACCTGGAGGATTTACTGGAACAGGAGGAAGTTCTCCAATCACTGTGACTGGACTTACAAATGGAGTAACATATACTTTTACGGTAACTGCAACAAATGCACAAGGCACAGGTATTGCATCAGCAACAAGTAATTCAATAGTTCCCGCAACTGTTCCTGATGCGCCAACAATTGGAACAGCAACATATGGAAATGGTGAAGCAACAATTACTTTTTCTGCGCCGGGTTCTAATGGTGGCTCTGCAATAACAAGTTACACCGTCACTTCAAGTCCTGGAGGATTTACAGGAACTGGAGGTTCGTCACCAATTACAGTTACTGGTTTGACTAATGGAACAACTTACACATTTACTGTCATAGCTACAAATGATGTTGGCACAGGAAATGCTTCAGCGACAAGTAATTCAGTAATACCCAAAACTGTTCCTGGTGCCCCAACTATCGGCACAGCGACACATGGAAATGGCCAAGCAACAATTACATTTTCTGCTCCAGGAAGTAATGGAGGTTCTGCGATAACTTCTTATACAGTTACTTCAAGTCCGGGAGGATTTACAGGAACAGGAGGAAGTTCACCAATCACTGTGACAGGACTTACAAATGGGACTACATATACATTTACAGTTACTGCGACCAATTCAGAAGGAACAGGATCTGCATCTGTCGCAAGTAATTCTGTGATTCCTGCAACTGTACCTGATGCACCAACTAATGTTGCAGGTTCTATTGCTGATGGAAGCGTAGATGTTTCTTGGTCCGCACCAGCATCAAATGGTGGTTCTGCAATTACTTCTTACACCGTAACTTCAAGTCCTGGAGGATTTACAGCAACTAGTGGCACAACTACCGCTACAGTAACTGGTCTTACAAATGGAGTCACATATACATTCACAGTAACTGCAACAAATGCTGAAGGTACGAGCGTGTCATCTGGTTCAAGTACTGGAGTTACGCCAGCGAGTGTTCCAGGAGCACCGACAAACTTAGCCGGGGGTGTGGATGATAGTAGTATAAATCTTTCTTGGTCCGCACCAGCATCAAATGGTGGCTCTACTCTTACTGATTATGTTGTGCAATACAAACTTACAAGTGGTGGCACTTGGTCAACTTTCGCTGACGGTGTGAGTACTACTCCATCCGCTACTGTGACAAGTTTGTCTAATGATAATTCTTACGATTTTCGTGTGTATGCAAAAAATATTGTTGGAACTGGTGTAGCATCAGGTGAAGTCAGTGCTACTCCTGGAGCGCCAGCTCAAGTTTTAATACAAAGTTTCAGTAGTTTAGTTGTGCCAACTATCAGCACAGCTATTCGAATTACAAATGAAGGAAGTACTGCTTATGAATATCAGTACACTTGGTGTGTTACTGATTCTGCATCGAATCTCTGTGGAGGTGTCGACGATATCTTTAGTTCAACAGCTGCAAAGTTGATACAACCACTAGAAAATTGGGATACGACATTGAGTTCAACTGTATCCTCTGCTGGAAATTATTATTTTCATATAGATGTAAGTTTCGGTTCAGATTCTTCAACTGCTAATCAATCCTTTACTGCAACAGCAGGAACACCAGCACCTGGAGGTGGCGGTGGAGGAGGCGGGGGTGGTGGGGGAGGAAGTACTCCAACTACTACGGGTGATACATATGATACAGCTGACTTAAATCGAGATGCCGTTGTAAACTCTATTGATTTTTCTATCTTACTATATTATTGGAAAACCCCCGCTCCTTATAGAAATGAGTATGTTGATATAAATGATGATAATAAAGTTGACTCAGTTGATTTTTCAATCATGCTTTATCAGTGGGGTAGAAGAAGAATAATATAATATGAAAAATAAATTTTTTAAATTTAATAATTTCACTTTTTTAATAATATTAATTATTGGAATTTCTATTCCAAGTATTATTTTCGCTGCTTTTATCAAAGTTAATACAGAAGATAGTATATCGGCAGGGGACACAAGTATTATAAATATATATTTAGATACGGAAGGAAAAAATATTAATTCAGTTGATGGTGTCATTTCGCTAAATGATAAGAGTTCTAGTAAATTTGAAATCAAAGATATTAGTTTAGCAAATTCAGTTTTTAGTATGTGGCCTCGTAAGCCAATTTTGGAGAATAATAGAATTTCTTTTATTGGAGGTGTGCCAGGCGGAGTGAGTGGAGAGAATTTATTATTATTTAAAATTATTTTAAAAGTAAATGAACCGGGAGAATTTATAATTAGCCCAAATAATGTAGTTGCATATCTAAATGATGGCTTAGGTACCTCCTTAAATATTACCCCAAAAGATTCTGTTGTTTCTATTCTTTCACCTACTGAAGACTCGCAAGATAAATGGCAAGAAATTGTCTCAAATGACCATACACCACCTATGTCTTTTGAAATTATCTTGATTCAAGATGAGAATTTATATGATGGTAAAAAGTTTATTTCTTTTGAAGCTATTGATAATGAGTCGGGAATTAGTCACTACGAAGTAAAAGAAGGAATATATCCAATCGTACGTGCTGAAATGAACTATGTATTAATTGATCAAAAAAGGAAACCAGATATCACAGTTATAGCTTACGATAAAGCAGGCAATATTCAAGTATCTATTCTTAAACATAAAGTTAACAACTATTTTATTGTATTTATTGTTATAATAATATTGTTCATGCACCAACTTATTAAAAGATTTCGTAAAAGTAAAAATAAAATAAATGTTTAATAAATTTTTTCTTGTATTGTGTTTAATGATGGTTTTTTTATTGCCTCAAAAAAGCAATGCGGCTACTTTGACCTTAGCTCCAAGTGTTTCTTCTGTGACTGTTGGTAATATTGTTTCTATTGGTGTAAAAGTAAATACTCAAGGTAAATATATTAATAACGGGGAAGCAGTAATTCAATTTCCGACAGATTTACTAGAAGTAGTTTCTATCAATAAAAATTCTTCTATTTTTTCACTCTGGGTTGAAGAGCCAAGTTTTTCAAATATTACTGGGCGAATCACTTTTAATGGTGGGGTTGCGAACCCAGGTTTTAATGGTAGCTCTGGTACGATTGCTTCTGTAACATTTAAAGCTAAAAAAGCTGGCTCCGCTTCCGTAATATATGGTGATGCATCTATTAGAGAAAATGACGGATTAGGAACAAATATTTTAACTTCTAAAAGCAATAGTGTTATACAGATAAATACTCCTGTAGCTACTCCCACACCTACGGAAGAGACTCCTGTAACTCCACCGACGATTACTACCGTAAGTACATTACCTATAAAGCCTGTAATTATTTCTTCTACGCATCCAGATTCGGATATTTGGTATTCGTCAGACACAGCATCATTTAATTGGAAGGTGCCAAGTGGTGTAAATCAAATTCAAGCTATTTTAAATAAAACTGCTAACGCTACGCCAAATATTTCTTACGATAGTTCTGTAACTCAAAAAACTCTTAGTGATTTAGAAGATGGTATTTATTATTTCCATTTGCGTTATCGTAATACTAACGGTTGGGGAACAACAGCACACTATCAAGTTAATATAGACACAACAAAACCTTTAGATTTTAATCCAACAATTAGAAATGAAGAGAATCAAAATTATATTAAATTAAATGCCGAAGATTCTGTTTCTGGTATTAGTTATTATCAACTAACTGTTGATGAGAATGTTCCTATAAAAGTAAAAGAGACTGAATTGATTGAGGGAGAATACCTTTTGCCAATCTTAAATCAAGGCAATCATGGGTTGGTCGTTTCCGCTTACGATAAAGCTGGAAATTACAAAGATGCGAAATTAGAATTCAAAAGTTCTTTTATTTCAATCCCTACTATTTCCTTGAGCTCAGAAGAGATACATAAAGGTGAGGCTGTTGTTGTGCTCGGCAAGACGGACTATCCAAATAATAAGGTAGAAATCACTTTATCTTTTGATGGAGAAATTTTGAAAAAGTATATTCAAAACACAGATTCTGATGGCTCTTTCTCTCTAACTACAGATAGAATAAAAAATATTGGTTTGATAAGTATCTGGGCTGAAAATGTTTTTTCTGATAATGTAAAAAGCAAACCATCTAAAACACTCGTCCTAAAAGTAAATGAACCTATAGTTGTGAAAGTCACTTTTGCCCTTATGTGGTTGATATTATCTTTGATTTTAGTTTTGATATTATTATTTATCGCTTACGAAGGCTGGCATAAATTCTTTGGTCTAAGAAAAAAGATAAATCGTGAATTAGACAAAACAGCTGACGACACTCACAAAGCATTAATGCTCTTTAAAGATGAGTTGAGTGAGCAATTGAAAGTCCTAGAAAAAACAAAAATTGACCGAACTTTAAATAAAAAAGAAGAAGCTATTTTTGTCGAAATAGAGAAAAATGTAGACCATATTGATGGATTCATTAAGAAGAAATTAAAGAGATAAAATTTCCAGAATGACTTTTAACCTTTATTTTGCTATATTCTAAGGATGTCATTATCAATCGGAATTGTAGGTCTGCCGAATGTGGGGAAGTCCACGCTTTTTAATGCGATTACGAAAAAGTCTGTGCCAGCGGAGAATTATCCATTCTGCACTATTGATCCTTCAGTAGGTATTGTTCCTGTGCCTGACGAAAGAGTTCAACTTCTTTCTGATTTCTCAAAATCAGCCAAAACTATTCCAGCAGTTATTGAGTTCGTGGATATTGCGGGGCTTGTTGCTGGAGCTTCCAAGGGGGAAGGACTTGGTAATAAATTTCTATCTAATATAAAAGAAGTAGATGCCATACTTCATATGGTAAGAACATTTGAAGATAATTCTGTGATACATGTCGCAAATAAAGTTGACCCGATGCAAGATATAGGGGTTATAAATTTGGAACTTGTCTTGGCGGATTTTGAAACTGTCTCTAAACGCTTGGCGAATTTGGATCGTGATGCGAAGCGAGGAGTAAAAGAAGCAGTTACTGAACATGATATTTTGAAAAAAGTTGAAGCGGTATTAGAAAAAAGCCAAATGGCAAGTGATGCGAATTTGTCTGAAGAAGAAAAATTTAAAATAAAATCGTTAAATCTTTTAACTTTAAAGCCAATGCTTTATGCCTTGAATATTTCGGAAGCGAATGAAAATGTGGAAATAACTGCACCGGGACTTTGGGTAAAAATTGATCCAGTATTTGAAAAAGGTTTTGATGATTTAATAAAGAAAAGTTATGAATTACTGGGATTAGAA
>JAUPWJ010000031.1 GCA_030916575.1 Patescibacteria group bacterium
TCATTTTCGCGTGCCAAGTTTTCTTCTTTTACATTTATTAAGTCTAGTGCTGATGTGAGCTCTTGTTGGCGCACTTTCAAAGTGAATTTCTCTCTTTCTTTATCTCGGCCTTCTTCTATTTCTTGAGAAATATCTTGTTTTATTTTGACTATTTCACTAGATAATTTATCTTCTTCTCTTTGCAATTTTTGAAGTTCTAAAGATACTTCCAATTGAGTTTTTCTTAAATTCTCTATTTCACTTCTATTCTCATTTTTATTATTATCTTTACTTTGAGAAAATCTTTTTAAACTCTCTTTTATTCTATTTAAAATATCCTTTATCTCTCCGACATCTTCTTTTAAGAATGCATCGTTTAGAAGTGCATTTACTTCGTCCACTATTTCTTTCATCTCAGATTGAGAGATAGCCACCACTTCTGGTGCCCTCTCCGCTCGTATAGCTTCAGCTTCTATCATTCCTTCAATACGTCCGAGTTTTCTTTCTATCTCCCCTTTCAAGCGTCTGACATTTGCAATGCTCGATTCAACCTTTTTAAGTTCTTCCAATTTAGCATTCTCTGTATTGGGTCCATTTTCAAATTTATCAGCTAAGGCACTATTCAAACTAGAAAGTTCAGAAGAGACTTTATGTTTCTCATCTTTTAAAATTGTTTTCTCGTGCTCTAAATATACACTTTCCTTTTTTAAATACTCACGGTAAAAACCAAGGAGTTCTACTCGTAGCTCTTTCATTTTTTCTACTTTCTCGACTTGTCTTTTAAGATAAGCCAAGTGTGGTGCATTTTCACGGCGTAGCATGACCACCTCTTTCATATTTATATTTGTGCGTTCAAGCTTTCTATCTGCTTCTTTTATTTTATATTGGTAGACCTTAAGACCAAGAGCATCTTCTACCATTTCCTTTCTCTCTCGTGGTGAAGCATTCAATACTCGGTCTGCTTCCCCTTGAGAAATAATGTGGTGCCCGGAAGAACCTATATTTACAGAAGCGAGTAATGCATTAATATCTTTTAGTCTTACTTCAGAACCATTCAAAATATAAATATTTCTTCCATCAGCATAAACTTCACGGGAAATAGAGATAGTTTCAAAATTTAAATTCATATTCTCTCCCTCATCATTTCCCAATTTAAAAACTTTATCCGAATTATCAAAATAAATAGTCACAGATGCTTTCGTGCCTTTTGGTAAATTCTTTGAACCTTTAAATATGAGGTCTGCACCTTGCTTGCCTCTCATGGACTTCATGGATTGCTCACCTAAGACAAAGCGAAAAGCTTCCACCACATTGGATTTCCCAGAACCATTGGGCCCTACGATAGAGACTACGGAGTTGCCGAATTCAAGCGAAGTTTTTTTTGCGAAAGATTTAAAGCCATTAAGCTCTAGATTTATAAGTCGCATATTTTTTAATCCAGCCAATTTTTTACTTTTAATGCATTTGAAGCTGCGGATTGTTCTGCTTCTTGTTTAGATTTTCCTTTTCCTTCAGCTATTAAATCTGGTCCGAAGAATATTCCTACAGTGAAATGTTTGTCATGGTCAGGACCTGCCTCATTCAATACTTTATATGCTGGAGTAACTTCCACAAATTCTTGAGCTTTTTCTTGCACCAAAGACTTTGCATCACGCCAAAGTTTTTTGGAAACGATTTCTTCAGTGTATGGGAGTAAGGTATCTTTTACAAATTGATTTACAGCTTCATAACCCAAATCTAAATACACAGCTCCTGCATATGCTTCATAAGTATTTGCCAAGATGTATTGGCGAGCTTTACCTGTATCTTTCGCTTCTCCACGAGAAAGTAGTAGAAAATCATTCATACCGATTTTTAAAGCCACATCTGCAATAATTACAGCATTCACGAGTGCTGAGCGAAGAGCAGTGAGCTCTCCTTCTGTATAACTAGGATATTTTTTATATAAAAAGTCTGTAACGATGAGTTCTAATACTGCATCCCCTAAAAATTCTAAACGCTCATTATGAGAGAGGCCAGTATTTCCATTTTCATTAATATAAGAACGGTGAATAAAAGCTTGTTTTAACAAGTTTTTATCTTTGAAAGTTATTTTTGTTTTTTTCTCAAAATCTGCAAATTCTATCGTCATCTTTTTTACTTTATTTATTCTTGGAAATAATTTCGACTGCCTTACTGATAAGTGGAATAATGTCATTATAAATTCTTAACTCTGGTATCTCAGATAGTTGAAACCATTTTGCACCGTCTAATCCTCCTGAAGATTCCAGTACAAGTTCGTAATATTCAGATTCTGCTAAAAAGTAAGAAACGTGTTTCAGTGTCTTTCCTTTTTCTGGATGTGTAGCCACGTATTCATTCTCACCGAGTTTTGTAATTATTTTTATATCAAGACCAATTTCTTCTTTGATTTCTCGGAGTGTTCCGGCTTCTACATCTTCATTTTCTTCTACTCGTCCTTTGGAAAGTGTCCAATAACCGAAAACATCATGCACAAGAGCAAAATAAGTGACTCCATCTTTATTGGCATATACAAGTGCTCCTCCTAAAATTTCTTTTGGAAGCTTAGTAATATCTACAGGTTCATCGGACTTTTTCTTTTTACTTGTTTCTTCTTTACCTGGTTCACCTATTTCTTTATACACTGCACCAAGAACTCCATTTACGAATTTACTAGAGTTGTCTCCGCCGTAAGTTTTCGCAAGTTCAATAGCTTCATTGATAGCAACTTTCGGAGGAACTTGTGTCCTGTCTCCAAATAAAAGTTCAGTAAGTCCAATACGAAGAATATTTCGGTCAACAACAGAAATTTTATCAATAGGCCAGTCTGGTGCTGCTTTTTCAATAATCTCATCTATAACTTTTTGTTTCTTTAAAATTTGCTCAATTAAAGAAAATACAAAAACATCGTCCTCTAGCCCAGGAGCGAATTCATTCAAATTCCTTTTGACAACTTTCTTTACTTCTTCGTCGCTCCAGCCACTCTTATCTGAAGTTGAATTTTTCTCCCGATCTAGAGGACCGGTAGGTAAGAAATCCCATTCGAAAAGGGTCTGCAATACTATTGATCTTGAAAGGTGCCTGTTTGCCATAAATTAATGAAACAAATAAGCAAAACACTAAAATTACTTACCTTCGTCTGCCTTTTTAGCCTTTGCTTTAGCTTGCTTCTTTTCTATCTTTTTTACCAAATCTAATACTTTTTTACCTCTATAATAACCACATGCCGCACAGATTACGTGACGCATTTTAAGAGCACTGCAATTTGAACACTTTGCGAAGTTAGTGCTTTTAAGAGCGTGATGTGAACGCCTGTTTGCTGTATGCGATTTTGTATGTCTCATTCGTATAACCATAATGAATCTATCTTAGCATATCTTTACAAAATTGCAAAAAATCACTATATAAAATGAAAAAGTTGTGATAATATAGGTTTTATGGAGAATAACAACAAACTACAGAATATGAGGCATACCTTGGCTCACCTTTTGGCTTCTGCTATCTTAGAGCTTTACCCAGATACTAAAAATACTATAGGGCCTGCAATAGACGACGGCTTTTATTACGACTTTGAATTCTCCTCCCCTATTTCTGATAAAGACTTACCGAAGATAGAAAAGAAAATGCGCGAGAATTTAAAATCTTGGAAAGAATTTACTAGTGAAGAAAAAAGTGCAAATGAAGCCAAAGAATATTTCGGAAATAATGAATATAAAGTTGAACTCATAAATGAAATTGAAGAGAAGGGTGAAAAAATCACTTTCTACACTTGTGGTAAGTTCACAGACCTTTGCCGAGGTGGACATTCAGAAAATCCAAAAGAAGAAATATCTTCTGACTCTTTTAAATTAGATAGAGTGGCTGGGGCATACTGGCGTGGAGATGAAAAAAATAAAATGCTTACTCGTATTTATGGATTAGCATTTAATACTAAAGAAGAATTAGA
The DNA here is from genome assembly GCA_030916575.1 of Patescibacteria group bacterium. Taxonomy (GTDB): domain Bacteria; phylum Patescibacteriota; class Minisyncoccia; order Phycocordibacterales; family UBA9973; genus UBA9973. The sequence continues at coordinate 3,926 of JAUPWJ010000031.1, forward strand.
TATTTTTATAAATCAAAGAGAAGAAGCTAGAAAAAGAGATCACAAAAAACTTGGAAAAGATTTAGACTTATTCACCTTCTCTGAACTAGTAGGAAGTGGGCTACCACTTTGGACACCAAAAGGAACAATGATGAGAATCCTTCTTGACGATTTTGTGTGGAGTCTACGTGAAAAACATGGCTATCAAAAAGTTGAGATCCCTCATATCACTAAAAAAGACTTATATGAAACTTCTGGGCACTGGGATAAATATAAAGATGATTTGTTTAGAATCACTACACGCGAAGAACATGAATTTGCTATGAAGCCGATGAATTGTCCGCACCATACTCAAATATATGCACGAAAGGCGTGGAGCTACAAAGAACTACCACAAAGATACGCTAATACTACAATGTGTTACCGAGATGAACAATCCGGTGAACTTGCTGGACTCTCTAGGGTTCGAGCTTTTGCTCAAGACGACGCTCATGTATTTTGTAGAATTTCTCAAGCTAAAGAAGAAATTCAAAAAATTTGGGAAATAGTACATACTTTTTACGGAGCCTTCGGACTTAAATTAAAACTTAGACTATCTTTAAGAGATCCAGAGCATCCAGAGAAATACCTTGGAGACAAGGAACACTGGGATAAGGCTGAAAAAGTACTAAAAGAAATAGCTCAAGAAAATAAAACAGAATACTTTGAAGCTCCGGGTGAAGCAGCTTTTTATGCTCCAAAACTTGATTTCATGGCTGAGGATTCTATAGGAAGAGAATGGCAAGTGGCGACAATACAATTAGATGTAAATATGCCAAATAGATTTGACCTTACATGCACTAATGAAAAAGGAGAAAGGGAAAGAATCGTTATGGTTCACGCAGCTATAATGGGATCTATTGAAAGATTTATGTCTATAATTATAGAACACTTTGCGGGAGCATTCCCTACTTGGCTCTCCCCTGTGCAAGTCGCTATTGTGCCAGTTCGTGAAAATCATAGTGAAGAAGCAAAGAAAATTTACGATATGCTAAAAGAAAACAATATTCGTGTAGAACTTGCTGATAGTGATGAATCTCTAGGTAAAAGAATAAACCATGCGAAATCTCAAAAGGTACCATATGTCATAGTCCTAGGAGACAAAGAAGTAGAATCAAAAATGCTCACCATCGAAGGCCGAGAATCTAAAACAGAAATGAATGCTCTAGATTTTCTAGCGAAACTAAAAGAGGAAATACAAAATAAGAAATAAATTATGGTTGGACCTAAAACATATTTAAATCAAGAAGAAATAGAAAAAGATTTTCTTAGATTTCAAGATGCAATGGTAAAAGAAGATGATAAATATCACAACTTACTAACCTTTTTAACTGGCGGAACATTTCTAGCTTCGACTTCAATAGTTTCTTTCTTTTATTCATCAAACAACACTAATGACTTATTTTTCCTTAAAGTAGGTTGGGTACTATTAGTTATTAGTTTCTTATGCAATGTAGTTAGTCTAAGACTATCTGTAAAATATCACGAAGAATACGCAAATACTATAAACAAAAAAATTGCAGTTTCTAAAAGTTTGCCAATAAACATTGATGCAACTGACACAAAAGGATGTAATTTTTTAGACCAAAGACAAATCTGGTGGTCAAATTTTCAAATTATATTTTGGCTGTCTGGAACAATACAACTAGTCTTATTCTTTCTTTTTAAATAGAAACTTCCAAACTAAAGTTTTGGAAGCAAATAAGTTATTACAAAAGTGAAGTATTACCGCAAGCCATATCGTGCCCGTATATAAAGTTATTAACGCAGCTATTGGACCAAAAACAAAACCAGCGTACAATATTTGTCCTATAAGTCTCTTTCGTTCCATGTAGAAAATATTTTTTAAATGCCAAAGTCCGAATAATAATGAGGAAATAACCAGGGCACAAGTTATGGAGTAAATTTCCATTAGCCCTACAAATATTATTCCTCTGAAAATGACTTCTTCATAAATGCCTACGAAAAAGCTAGAAGTTTTTAATGGAAATTGACCATTCCAAACTTTTCCTGTAGTTTTATATTCTTTATATTGCTGTAAAATTGTTAAAACAAAAAGTAAACAAATTATAGAAATTTGAATACTTGGAGTAAGAAATCCTATTTGTTTTAACGATAAGACTTCAGAAATTGTCATAAACTTTAAATATCAATATCTGCTAGTTTCGCATTAGACTGGATGAAAGATTTACGAGGAGGAACTTCAGAGCCCATGAGGATATCAAAAACTTTATTGGCTTCTTCAGCATCAGCAATGTTTACCTTTTTTAATACACGATTATTTGGATCCATAGTTGTCTCCCAGAGTTCTTCTGGGTTCATTTCTCCGAGACCTTTGAAGCGCTGGATGTGGAATTTATTTGCTTTCTTTTTCACTTCCTCTTCAGTCTCTTCAGCTTCTTCTGTCGGCACATCAGTTTCAACTTCTTGTATTTCAACAACGTCATTACTCTTTCCGACTATCTTCATCCTCTCTTCGTCAGTATAAGCATAATGAATTTCTTTTCCTCTTTTGATTTTATATAAAGGTGGTTGAGCGATGTAAATATATCCAGCGTCAATAATTTCTCGGAAATATCTGTAGAAAAGAGTAAGTAAAAGTGTTCGAATGTGTGAGCCGTCCACGTCGGCATCTGTAGCGATAATTATTTTATGATAACGCATTTTAGTTAAATCAAATGTATCACCTATGGATGTTCCCATAGCGATGACGAGTGCGCGCACTTCTTTACTTGCTAGCATTTTATCAATACGTGCTCGTTCAACGTTCAAAATTTTTCCGCGAAGTGGAAGTATCGCTTGAGTCCTTCGGTCTCGTCCTTGTTTTGCAGAGCCTCCCGCAGAGTCTCCCTCCACCAAGAATAGTTCTGAATCTTCAGCATTTTTACTTTGACAGTCAGCAAGCTTTCCAGGAAGAGTCATGCCTTCTAGAGCACCCTTACGAAGGATTGAATCTTTGGCTGCCTTCGCTGCCTTACGAGCTTTAAGGGCCAAAATAGACTTATTTATGATGGTTTTAGCATCATCTGGATTCTCTTCTAAAAATGCAGCAAAGGCTTCTCCGAACACGGTTGCTACAGCCCCTTGAGCTTCCATACTTCCCAACTTTGCTTTAGTTTGTCCTTCAAATTGTATTTCTTGAAGTTTAACAGAAATAACCGCAGTTAAACCTTCCAAGACATCGTCTCCTGTGAATCCTCCTTCACTCTCTTTCATCATTTCATTTTTCTTACAGTAAGTATTGAGTGTACGAGTAAGTGCGGTTTTGAAACCAGTCACATGTGTTCCCCCTTCTTTCGTATTAATATTGTTCGCAAAAGGAGTGATTCGGTCAACTATGTCATCCACATATTGCAAAGCAATTTCTACGCCCACACCATCCAATTCTTTTTCAACATAAAAAATATTGTCGTGAAGAGGCTTTTGAAATTTATTGTGATATTTTACAAGTGACACAAGTCCTCCTTCAAAGTAATAAGTAATAGAAGGAAGTTCTAATCCAAGTTCTCGGAAGTAAAAAGTATCTTCGGTGTCAATTTTACCTTCATATCCACGTGCATCTATTACAGAAATACGAAGACCTTTTACAAGATAAGCTTGCTGGCGTAAATGATTCACAATAGTATTCCAATCGTATTTTATAGTTCCGAAAATAATTTCATCAGGTTGGAATGTAATAATTGTTCCGTGTAATTTTGAAGAACCGATTTTCTTTACAGCTCCTTTCTTTTTACCTTGAGAATATTCTTGAGCGTACTTTCCTCCGTCTCGATGAACTTCAGCCCGACAATAAATAGAAAGAGCATTTACCACAGATGCACCCACTCCATGTAAACCTGAAGAAACTTTATATCCATCTCCTCCGAATTTTCCTCCAGCATGAAGAGTGGTCATAACAGTTTCAAGTGCAGAGACTTTTGTCTTAGAATGCATGTCTACTGGAATACCTCGGCCGTTGTCCACGACACGAATAGTATTATTTGGAAGTACGGTTATCTCAATATCATTACAAAATCCTCCCATAGCTTCGTCACGAGAGTTATCAAAAATTTCCCACACCAAATGATGTAATCCATCAGGACCAGTAGTTCCGATATACATTCCAGGACGCTTGCGAACAGGCTCTAGCCCCTCTAGAACTGAGATTTGATCTGCTCCATAACTCCCCTTTTTCTCTTTTTTACCGTCTGCCTTTGCCATAAATATTGTTGGTATTATAGCAAAATTTAAAGCTAGTTGCTAGTCAAATTACGCTTGATTTTAATAGTTTTTATGTTGATTTATAAATAAAAAAGCCACCCATAAAGAGTGGCACACTTTTTGATAATGTAATTTGGTAGTTTTAAAAACCCATCAACCTATCAGTTTCCCTCATAGCAGAAAGCGGGTCCATTCCCCCTTTTAAGATACGAATAGCATCTAGGTTAGGCAATACCGCAGCTGTCCTGTAATAAATAGCTGCAGAGATTCTTACTTTAGTTGATTTTTGCCGTGGTTTTGGATATAACGACGACTGGAAAATCATTATCGGTGGAATCGAATCTTTCATCGACCTAGCGAGATTAACATCATAGGTTGAGGAAATGCCTTGTGGAAGCATTTTTATCCTAGGCATTTCACTTATCATTTCCCTTAAGTCACCATTGGAAATAGTTTCCTTTAGTTCAATTTCAATGGTGGCTTGGTAATGTAAAATACTAGGAATCTGCACAACTTGTGATATTTCTATCTCTTGTAAGGGAAATAAAAGTTCGAGATCTTTCTCAACCCTTTCTCTTACGTCTTCCCGAAGAAAAAAAGATTGGGCTCTCTCAGCTATTAAGTAATCAGGCTCTCTACCTGTGTATTGGGTAATCATATGAAGCTTTATTTTCTCCGCCATGTCCCTGAAAGGATATAGAATGGGAATTACTCCTGAGAGTATGCAATCTCCCATCCTAAACATGGTAGTTTTTTCAAACTTACCCATAAATGGTGGGACAATTAAGTGTCCATCAGGAGCTGCCCCGTCCTGCAATAAAATTATACCGGGGAAGTTTTTGTACTGCTGTTCAAAGATTTCCCTACCTGCAGGATAAGCAGTGTCTATAATGACATCACAATGCCTCTTCCAATTTAACTGGCTAGAGCCGAGAAAGCTCACCACATCTTGTTTTGCATTCCATTCCTTTAGGAGTTCATTCTCCCTTGTAGAAGATTTATTAGACTGCATAAACATTTTCACCGGTAATCTCTCACTAAAACCCCTAATAAGGTTTCCGCGGTTTAAAAAAGTTTCAAGACTTTTATCTGGTATAACCACCCCGACCTCGAGACTTAAGTCTTCTGTATCAGGCATAGTTATAGCATTCACCAATCTTGATCCTAAGAGTCCAGCAATTCCTCGAATGCCAACTCTGGCCTTATTATTTTGTTCTTCCATAAAAAAGGTATTTTTTATTTGTGTGATTTAAATGTATTTCTTTCAACACCATAACACAAAACTACAAAAAATCAAATAGAGCTACCTTACCTCCCATTCAGAGTTTTCTTTTACCTTATTAGTAATTTTAGTCATAATTTCTCCCACTTCAGAATCTGTCAGCGTTCGTTCGTAAGATTGAAAAATCATACGAAATCCAAACGAAGTTCTTCCCTCTTTTGTAAAAGTATCGAACATGTCTGGACCTTTAACACAAAGCTCAGTGATATTTTCTTTAATTAAGTTTTCCAATTTTTCTTTGCCCTCACTCTCCGGAACCCACACAGCAATATCCCGAGCGATGAATGGAAACAGACTCCACATTTTGAAAGCCGAGCCTGTGTGCTTTTGAGAAGTGATATCTCCGAGCTCCTCACGAGGAGAACCGAGGACCTGAACAAAAGCATCGGGTGAGGCTTTCATAAACTCTTCCAGGCTCACTTCTTTTATTTCCTTTTTATTTCCATAAGCCACATGCATTTCTTCCAAAGGACTCCACACATTCCCGATTTCAAAAACTTTTATATCATTCTCACCCAAGAGTGGAGCATTTACTTTATTTAACACCAAACTTTCTTTCAACCCATCGCTCAAATTTGTCCGTAAAAACTTTTTATCAGATGCACTTGCGAGCACTTCCACCTTACCTTTGTTGGCAAAGGTATAAGTCATCACTTCGTTATATCCTTGAGAAAGTAAATACGCACGGGACTTTTGTATCATCTCGAAAGTTTCGTTGACTTTTGGAGTAAAATTTATTTTAGGTATTTTACCTGTAACTTTATCATACCCAGCAACTCTACCGATTTCTTCAACCATATCTTCTGGAATCTGAAGGTCTAAACGCAAAGCTGGCGGAGTAATAGTAAATTCCTCCCCATTCTTTTCATATTTAAAATTATATCGTTTTAATATATCTTCCACTTCTACTTCACTCACCTCTCTGCCCAATTTATTAGCAACAAAAGATGCAGAGAAAGAAAGCTCCCTTTCTTTTTGTGGATTAGTATGAATATCTACCACATCTTCAAAATCTGTAAATCCATATTCAATCATGAGCCCTGAAATTTCTTTCATAGCAAAATCACAAAGCTCTGGAGATAAATCATTTTCAAATCTTTTTACTGCATCGGTAAAAATATTTACGGCTCTACGAGTCTTACGCACAGAGACAGGGGTGAAATTAGCAACTTCAATAATTATATTTTTTGTATTCTCATCTACTTCAGCAATTTTCCCGCCCTTTACTCCTGCAATAGCCAGCAAATTCTTCTCATCTGCAATCACCATATCATTTGGGCTTAATTTTACTTCTTTATTATCAAGCGTTGTTATACTCTCTCCTTCTTTTGCTTGTCTGACAATTATCGCACCATTTACTTTATCTAAATCAAAACAATGCGTCGGCTGACCGGAGTCATACATAGTGATATTTGAAGCATCCACAATATTATTTATACTTCTCTGCCCTATAGAAGCTAAATGATTTACCACCCATTCCGGAGATGGACCAACTTTTACATTTCTCAGAATTCGCCCCATATACCGACGACAATTTTCAGATTCCACTTCTATTTTTAAATTCGTAAGCTTGGCTTCGGGCACTTTATACATAGAACTTGGGTCGTTGTATTTGATACCAAGCTGTGAGGCCAATTCTCTAGCAATACCATGATGGGATAATAAATCGTGGGCTCTATTTGGTAAAATATTTATATCAAAAACTGTATCACCGTCAGGGAGTTTTTCAATTCCTTCTACTTCACATAAGTGATAGGTGAAAATATCTCGGAGCGAGTCTGCTTCGGGAACCTCAGGTATATACCATTTTAGCCAGTTGTAAGATATTTTCATAAAATTAATAGAACACTAAGTAGTTAGTAACAACATTAGGATCTCGTGTTCCCTTTTCTTCAACTGCAGGGGTTTTACTCCCATTTTCATATACTTCCTTAACACTCCCACCCCAAGATGGTCCTCCATCTAAAACATAAATATGAGTAGTTTGTGACTTTATTTGACCAGTATTAGAGTCTTTTCTGTCTAGTCCAACTAGTATTTCTCTTGCCTCGTTACCTGATATTGGCTTATCAAAAAGAACCGCTCCAACTTGTTGTCCTGAAGGCGTATCTCTCCTGATAAGTACTTTGTCTATTAAATTTTGGGCATCAATAGTATTTCCTTTTCTATATATACTTGGCAAAAAGAATAAAGTATCTCCGTCCTGCTTAGCTTCATTATAAAAAGAATCAAAATCAGAAATTTCCCTATTATGAGTGAATGTAATATCAAAACCATTTTTTACATGGACAATACCGTAATTTTTTACCTGCCCATCACCACAGGGTCTACCATTGGATAAAGCTTTTCCTTCCATTTGATAACTTCCGACCGAACCCGCAGTCATACCGTCCGGCGCAGTGGCAACACCTTTTAATTTAGAATTTATATCCTCAAGAGATCCTTCAAAAATCTCAGGGTCAGTGTCTTTAGTAACTAAATTTATACCTCTCACAGGCCAAAATTCTCCCACCCGCTCGTTGTTTGATTCAACACTATAAATGTATTCTCCGTTTTTAAATTGCTGATTCGTTTTTTTAAATTCGGTATAACGAGATATTTGTTCTAATTTTGAAATTATTTTAGGTATAGCAAAACTCCCTAATCCAAGACTAGATTTCTTTAAAAACTCTCTTCTGCTATTTTTTTCAAATCCTTCCATAATTTTAAAACTGATTAAGTCGTAAATCACCTTGATAAAAAAGACGGACGTCGGGAATATTCCATTTAACCATAGCAATACGGTCTAATCCTCCGCCGAATGCAAAACCTTGAACCTTCTCTGGGTCGAGGCCGACATTTCGTAAAACATTCGGATGAAGCATTCCCGCGCCCATAACTTCAAGCCAGCGGTTTTGGAATTTTAGCCAGACTTCAAGTCCAGGCTCAACGAACGGAAAGAAGCTCGGACGGAATTCCATTTCAATATCATCCCCCAACATTTTTTTATAAAAATGCTCCAACACTCCCTTTAAGTCTGCAATAGAAATATCCTCACCCACCATAGCGCCATCAATCTGAAAAAATTGCATTTCATGAGTTGCGTCTGTAGCTTCATTACGGAAAACTTTTCCAATAGAAATAAATGCACTCGGTAGTCTACCCTCTTTCCCTGCTTGTTCTACTGCTCGTGCTGTGACATTTGTAGTATGAGTTCGTAAAACTTTTTCTTTCTCATTTTTTATATAAAAAGTATCCTGCATGTCTCGGGCTGGGTGATCTTTGGAAACATTTAATGCATCAAAATTATACCACTCACTTTCAAGCTCCGGCCCATAAGATATTTCAAAACCAAGCTCTGAAAAAGCACCTAGAGATTCACTGGCTAAAGTATTTAACGGGTGTTCACTTCCTTTTTTTACTTCTTCGTTCATTTAGTGGTTGTGGTGAACCTGATGAATTTCTAACTTACCATGATGACTCTGTAGAGTATATTTCATATCATGAGCACCGACTCTAGCAGTAAAGTGAGAGTTATGATCACGGTCATAGTTATTCTTGGCATTTTTTACCATCTCATGCATTTGCTCCTTATCTACATGGTGCTTCAAAAAATGCAACGCATGATCATGACCCTTAGAATCAATTTCAAAACCATGGATTTTTGGTATTTCTATTTCTTTTTCATCTGACATAAATTTATATAATTAAACTTATAATGACGTTATTATACCACACTATTTCTTATAATTTTTTCTAAATTGATTCTCATGATTCTGCCTATCTTTACCCACGAAAAACTGATTTACTTTTTTAGGGAATTTGTCACAAATATTGCAAACTTTACTACAATAGCCCTTTAATTTTGTTTTACAATCTTCACAACAAATAAAAAGGATATGGCAAGAAGTATTTTTGCAATGCATGTAATCATCGCACTTTGTTTTCTCGCATGCCTGACAAGTAGCGATTATCTCTTCCCCCACTCTCTCACCCATCCTTTCATCAAAAACAAAGTTCTTGCCTTTAAATTTATTCTGTAAACCTTTTTCTTTTACTTGATGAGCATAATCAATAATTCCACCCTTGATATGTTTTACATTTCTAAAGCCATTGTGCTTCATCCAAGCAGAAGCCTTCTCGCATCTGATGCCTCCAGTACAATACAGGAGAACTTCTTCATCTTTTTTATCTTTAAACATATCAGTCACTTTCGCTAATTGTTCACGGAAAGTATCTACATTCATCAATTTCGCATTTTCAAAGTGTCCAATAGCTACCTCGTACATATTGCGCATATCTATCACAGTCACTCCACGTTCTATCATATTGTTTACATCTTCCGCTGTTGCATAAGCTCCTGTATCTCCTGGATTGAAAGTTTCATCATCCAATCCATCAGCTACGATTTTCGGACGAACTTTTATAATCAGTTTTAAGAAACTAGACTGTATTCCTTTGCCCTTTTCTTCCACGGCAATCTTATAAGGCACACCAGCAAACTCTTTTGTATTTTGAATAAAAGAATCAAATATTTGCCAGTTGTGTTCCGGCACATTCATCTGCGCATTTATACCTTCATGTGCCACATAAATACGGCCGAGGCATCCTAGCTCAGTCAATTTATCAAATAGGAAATCTCTCATCTCTTTAGGATTTTCTATCTTCACGTATTTATAAAAAGATAAAGTCTTTCGCTTAAAATCCTCTTGTTCCAAGTCTCGCAAAAGCTCTTCTTTAGACTTTGTGTTTACTTTCTTATACATAAAATTATCTTAATAAGAATATACCTTCAAAAACCTTTATTTGCAAGAAAAAATTGACTTAACTTAGAGTGTACGTATACTCTAAATGGGTGTTGTAAAATCGCTTAATAATTTAGCTTAAGAGAGATTATACTTAAATATCCCAAACGTTCATTGATGCGCTAGCTGGAAGACGTAATTCGCCCAGAGGGGTGTCCTCTACCAGCACACCGTAAATTTTTTATGAATTTAGTTACCTTTAGTAACCCTAAATAGCATTGTTAGTAAAGATGACAATACACACTCGATGCTTAGGCAGAAGTAAGAAGCTATTTTTGAAAACAGTTTAAAAAAATTTACAAACATTAACGCCCACCCTGGTCACAAGCCAGGGTGCTTTTATTTATATATCTCCGCCATTTGGCAATACTCACAAACAGCGTTTGATTTGCCGTAAGATTTAAAGTTACATGGGCGTGTTGTCCAGTCCCCTGTTTTTAGCATTTGATCATAATCAACAATATCTTTAATGAGTAAATTTATTTTCTCTTCATCAATATATGTGCGGTAAAACATATCAGAATCTTTTGTAGCTTCTACAAATTCTAATACAGATTCCTTTACTTCTTTTTTCCATTTAGAATTATGACTAAGTAAATACGAATACATAGCGAGCTGGCGCATGTAGTCGCTCATTCTGCCTTCTTCGTCTAATTTCTCTATGTCACTACTCTTTCGCCCAGAACCTGTTTTAAAATCAGTCACCTTTACGACATTTTCGTCCAAGATTTCAATCAAGTCTATTTTTCCGTAAATATTCAAATGTGGGATATGGTCGTCGTGGACCGATATTGATTCTTCATTTTTATGATTTTTATTTATATTTCCTAATCTTTTTTCTACCCAATTCCCCACTATTTTCAAAGCATCATTTTTAAATTTTTCTTCTAATTTTGGATTTTGAATTTTAGATTTTATTACTTCACCTTTTACTATTTCCTCTATTTTCTTCTCATCCACTTTCCCTTCTTGTTTTAGTATTTTATCTATAGAGCCGTGCACGATATTTCCAAATTCTAAACTCTCCGCTTTGGGTTCAGGTAATTGTAATAAATTTCTAAAATACCATTTCCAAGGACATTCAAAGAAATTATTTAAAAGTGATACAGACACTTTCCTATCTTCATAATCTTTTGCAACCAATTTAATTAATTCTTTTAAATCTATACTTTCTTTTTCTGAGTCTCCCTTCCCCACATATGATTTCGGATTATCAGCCAAGATTTTTTGTTCAGTTTCTAATGCATTTTGTTTTTCAAAATGCTCGTCTAAATTCGCCACGATTTGTGCCAATTCCAAACTCGCTCCAGTATGAGAATACTTTGGATAAGAAATGGTACAAAATCTTTTTGCTCGAGTTATAGCCACATATAATTGGCGTTTATATACTTCTTCGTCCAATTTCTCCGTCTTTTCTTTTATACTCTCTGGTAATGTAAAGCCTCCGTGCCTTCCAGAAGATAATGACCGTTCATCTAGGTGTGCAATCCAAACATAATCAAATTCTAGACCCTTAGAACCATGCAAGGTCATTATCTTTATCCCTTCATCTTTAGAAAATGTGGCTATAGGAATCTGCTCACCATATTCTTCTATTCTTTTTAGAAATACAAGGAAATCCAATAAAGAAGTTTTAGGATTTTTCTCTATTTGAGAAAGTATTAGGTGTAGCATCGTGCGCACTACTTCTATTCTCTCCACCAATTCTTCATGCTCTTTTGTGTGTTTCAGTAATAAATCAGAACCGATTTTCTGCACAAAAGAATACAAGCCCATAGTATTGTGTTCTTCTAGCCAAGTTTTAAGCTGTGTTATCCAATCCCCGACTTCGTCTTTCTCTTTAAATAAAGTTCCAGCCAGTTTAGGCTCTATCACATCTAATAATGAAAATTCCCTAACACTGCGATTTTGCAAAAACTTATGAGCCACTATGGGTGGAATTCCTGACAATTCATCAAAGAAAGATTGAGCAATGCCCACGCCGTCAGAAGGGTAAGCTAATATATTTAACACTCGTATAAATGCTTGAGCATCTTTAGAATCAAAAAAGTCTAAGGACTCACCGCTGGAAACTTTTAATCCCAAATCTTTAAGGATGGTGATGGCACTCCTGACTTGTTTATTTTTGGGTACCAATAATGCGACTTCATTCAAATCAATTGGGTCTTTTTTACTATTAGATAATTCTTTTATTTGGAGTCCGAAAGCAATTATTTCGTCTCGTGGATACTCTGCCTCAACTAAATGCAATTTATGATTTTCAGGGTGATTACTTTTTAATTTGGCTGACACAATAGAACTTTGAAGTAAACTATGAGAAGAATCTAATATACTTTGAGTGGAACGATAATTCTCTACAAGAGTGACCAGTTTCGCTTTACCAAAGGCATGTTTAAAATTCTCAAAATATTCAAGCGATGCTCCTCCGAAGCCATAGATGAGTTGCCTATCATCTCCCACTACGAAAATATTCGGCTTTTCAACTTGACCCCAAACAGCTTTTAAAAATTCATTTTGAATACCAGAAGAGTCTTGATGCTCATCTACTAATATATATAAATAATTTTCTTTAATTTCACTTTTTGCAGTTTCTGATTCTTCAACTATTTCAATTAAAAGCTCCAAAACATCATCATAATCAAATAATCCTTTTTCTTTTTTCTTATCTTCGTAAATTTGATAAAAACGCACCGCTTCAATAGTACGATGTAGTCCAGCAATTTTTTGCTCCACTTCTTTTTTTAATTCTCCCTTGCGGGCACCCCGAGAAGAAATACTCTCTGGATCACTTTCTAGAGATTTTATTTCACTTAATATTTCTTTTTCTAGTACAACAGCAGTGACGCGTTCTCTTTTCAAAGTAGAAATTAAACTTTTCAAATCACGAAAATATTTTGAAGTATTGCCCCTAGGCCTAATGTATTGCCAATCATTATTTTCTAAAATCTCATCACAAAGTGCTATAGAGTCCTGCTCATCTAAAATTCTCGGTTCTTCATCTAGGCCCAAAACTCGATAATACTTAATAATTAAATCCATACCAAAACTATGAAAAGTGGCCACATGGACTTTTCCGGCTTCAATACCGATATATTTACGCAAGCGCTCACGCATAGCTTTTACACCAGCATTAGTAAAAGTAAGCGACAAAATACCATCTGCTTGCGTATCAGTTTTTTTTAAAATATTTCCAATACGTAGCGCTAAAATCTGAGTCTTCCCTGTCCCCGGACCTGCCACAACCATAACTGGGCCATCAATAGAGTCCACAGCCTCTTTTTGCTCTTTGTTTAATTTCTTATATTCTTCTTCAAAAATTGGCATTATTTTATGCTAACTTTAATTCTAATTTAGATTTCCAGAAGAAATAACCGATAATTATAAAAGTAGAAAGTGGAGACACATATTCAGGTATATGAGCACCGAAACTATGCATTACCATAACCACACCTAAAACTAAGATAGAATACATGGCACCATTTTTCAAATATGCATATTTTTTAATACGTTCAATATTGCGTAATGTTAACTCTCGAACTAGAAGAGCCCCGAAACCGTTTCCAATAAGAATAAGCGGTACTGAAAGTGTGAAAGCAAAAGCACCGAGAACTCCATCTATAGAGAAAGTTGTATCAATAATTTCCAAGAAAAAAAGTTTGGATAAGTCAGACTGTGCAGACCCAAGTAATTTTTTCTCTTGTTCTTCAGCATTTTGTTTAAATCCGTGAGTTATGAAAAATAAAGATGAGCCAACTATTGCTCCGAAACCCATCAAAGTACTTTCCTGTAAAGCAAACCAAGAAATAATAGCTAATAATATAGAAACCATAGCGTAAAACCAAACACCCTTCTTCATAAAATATTTCTCTGCGCGAGGTAGTCCTAAATTTTTGTCTTCCAAAAAAAGCCAATGTAAAAATAAAAACAAAAGAAACACTCCACCAGCAACGAGAAGTATCGGAGCAGACTTTTGTATGGATTCTTGAACAAGTGGGTCAGAACTCCATGCTGCAGAGAGAACTTGTCCGATTGATAAACTAGAATTAAATGCCCAGATTATAGCAAAAGGCAAAACTCCACGCACTAAGAAGACGGCAATAAACATACCCCAAGTCAAAAACCAACGTCTTGCACGCTGACTCATCGTCCCTAGGACTTCGGCATTGATTATGGCATTATCCACAGACGAAACTGCCTCAAATAAGATCAAACCTAATACTGTGAAAATTGCTGCTAACATCCTTGTATTTTATACCTATTTCCTCCATTTGCCAACTTTAGTACGAACTATAGTTAAAGCTAGAGTTGGAATACCAATTTTTTCACCTAAATCATTTGAGATACTACGTACATATGTACCCGAACCACATTTAATTTTAAAAGAAGCTGTGTAAAAGTTATTGTCTTTATTTTTTAAATTCTTCTGCCAGATTTTGATAATTTCTTTTTGACGAAAATCTCCACTAACTTTTGAAACTCTTCTCTCAATACCTTCCAAAAGTTTTTTACTTGTTATTTTTTTTATTTTTAAAAATTTTAGACTTTTTACTTCCACTTGATGCTCTGGGACTTCTACTTCCTCACCTCCTCTTGCGTACTCAAATAATTGCTTACCGGCTACAGTCTTTGAAGAATACAATGGATAGCTCTGCACAAACTTTCCTTTAAAATACTTCAAGTTATTTTTTATACTTTTCTCTAACTCTTTTTGCACTAGGTCTTGCCTGGTGCATTTTACTATTTTACCTAAAATGTCATATGTATCTGTGGAGAGACCGAAAAGAACTTCAAATTCATATTCTTTATCTAGTTTCAAATACTTTTCTTTATTTTTACATTCCTCACCTGCCAAAATTACCAATACACCAGACGCCATAGGGTCAAGTCTACCCGCATAAGTAATCTTTACGTCTTTATACTCTTTATGTCGAATACGAAAAGACTCCAAAGATAATAATGGAGTCTCTCCTTCTTTTTTGTTTAGTACTATAACTTTCTTCAAAGTATAAATTTTATAGCTTTACTTTTTAGCTGTTTTCTTGACCGCCTTTTTAGTAACTCTTGTAGCTTTCTTCTTTGTTGCCGTTACTACCTTCCCAGGCGCCTTAGAGATAGTTTTCCAATGTTTCTTTAAATCTTTAACAACTTCACCTACTTCCTCTACACTCAAACCTTTAGCTTTCATGTATTTAGAACTTATCTCATCCACTACTTTGTTATAGATAGGCTCAGTTACATGTTTCATTTTCTTGAATTTAGCTGCCGCTTCTTTCTTCATTTTTTCTGACCAGTCTCCTACTTTCTTTCTATTTTTCTTTCCATCTGGCCCTAATAATAAGTAAGCAGCCACACTAAGTGCTGCCACTCCCGCTCCCAATGCAACCTTACCCCCTACATTATTTTGTTTTTTCATTTTTTTAATCATACTTTTTTATTAAACTTATAATAATCACATATATACTGACGTATATGCCTACTTTTTATTACTCTTTCTCTCCTTTTTCTTTTTCCCAAAAATAAATTTATAAACTGCACTATCTAAAACATCTGAAAAAACAACACAGACCAGCTCGGATGAATAGTTTACTCCATATTAAAGTATCCTAGAAAAAACACGAAAGTTCTGCAAAGATTCTC